>NZ_LEKH01000005.1:0-205890 GCF_001029505.1 Rubrobacter aplysinae
TGGTAAGCTCAAGTGCTTCCGGCGTATCGCCACTCGTTACGATAGGAAGGCCCTGTACTATAAGTCTTTCGTGTATCTGGCAGCTTCTCTAATGTGGCTATGATCCGCAAATGTCGATTCTGCCTAGGCGGTAGAGTCGAAGACGGCCGCAGGGTCTACGACATGAATCTCCTCGTTCAGGAAGCGGCTGCCGAGGCTCGCGAACTCATCGGGGTCCGCACTGCACACGAATGTCGAGGCACCGGTATCCTCCGGGTCGCGCGGGCGGCGCAGGTAGCCCCTGCGCGAGAGTATCCGGCCGACCTCTAAAGCGGTTTGACCGGCGGAGGAGATCAAACGCACCTCCGGCCCGAGGGCGCGGTTGATGGGGGCCGAGATCAGGGGATAGTGGGTGCAGCCGAGTACAACAGCGTCCACCTCGCTCTCGCGGAAGTGGCGGGTGTAGCCCTGGAGGGCCTCGTCCAGCTCCCGTCCTTCCACTATGCCCCGCTCTATAAGCGGCACGAGGTCCGGCGCGGCCTGCTCGTGTACCTCGATACCGGCGTCCAGGTAATGCACCGCCCGCCGGTAAGCCCGGCTCGTGACCGTCCCCTGCGTGGCGAGCACCCCGACGTGCCGGGTACGGGTCTCAAGCGCCGCCGCCCGGGCTCCGGGCTCGATCACGCCGACTACCGGCACGTCGAACTCGGTCTGGGCCGCCTTGAGCGCCGCCGCCGTGGCCGTGTTACAGGCGACCACGACGAGCTTTACGTCCATCCCGATCAGATACCGGATGATCTCGAACGCAAACTCCCTCACCTCCCGGAGCTGCCGCACCCCGTAAGGCACCCGAGCCGTGTCCCCGAAGTAGACGGTGTGCTCGAAGGGCAGCCGGTCCCGGATCTCCGCCAGCACCGTCAACCCCCCGACTCCCGAGTCAAAGACCCCTATGGGACGAGCGTCGCTCACGAGGCGGCATTATACCCGTTTACGAGTGGGGTGAGGGGTCCGGCAAAATCCCGGCGAAAAAGAAGCCCCGGTCCTTTGACCGGGGCCTGATGGTGGAGGCGGCGGGAGTTGAACCCGCGTCCGCAAGCGCGTCGTCCGTGAGATTTTACGAGCGTTGCACCCGGTTTAATCTTCGCCCTCACCAGCAGACCGGGGCGCCGCTGGAGGGGCTAGCCCGTTGAGTGTCCCCAGAGTGTCCCGGTGCCAGGACACAAAGGGTAGAGCCTGCTAAGCGACGCCGATACCCGGATCACAGGCTATCCGGGTCGACGGCTGCTTTTATTTAAGCAGCTACAGCCATTTCATCGTTGGCGTGTCTTTTTAGACACCGGCGTTTATCGAGTCTCCGGTGAACTCGACTCGTCTCACTGGACGCTGTCCGCTTCCGTCGAAGCCATAACGCCCCCATATAGACCACATTATACCGCCGCAAACTCTCGCTGCAAGCCGTCGGCTACGCCGGGGGTCAGACCCTGGAGCGCTCCTTTATGGCCTTCTCGGTCTCGCGCTGCATGGTCTTCTTGGCGATCTCGCGCCGCTTGTCGTACTCCTTCTTGCGGCTCGCGACCCCGATCTGGAGCTTTATCAGGCCGTTCTTGGCGTGCAAGTCCAGCGGCACTATCGTCTTGCCGCTCTCCTGACTCTTGCCCACCAGCCGCGCTATCTCCCGCTTGTTGAGTAGGAGCCTGCGCTGGCGGGTCGGGTCCTGCGTTACGTGGGTGGCGTTCTCGTACGGAGAGACGTGCGCCCCTACGAGGAACGCCTCTCCGTCCCGGATGCGGGCGTAGCTCTCCTTGAGGTTCGCCCGTCCGGCGCGGATGGACTTTACTTCCGGACCAGTAAGCTCTATCCCGGCCTCGTAGGTCTCCTCGATGGTGAAGTCGTGCCGGGCTTTCTTGTTCTGCGCGAATAGCTTCATCAGGCGGTTATTGTACCGCGAGAATTTTACGGATGTTACTTCAGATGTTACAGCCGCTTGACGACCCGGAGCTCCGCCCGGCGCATCAAGGGGCGCACGTCCAAGAGCTCCACGAGCACCCGGTCACCGACGCTGTAGGAGGCTCCTATCTCCGGGTTCGAGAGCACGACGCCGCTCTCCTCTAGCTCCCACCAGCCGGGTAGCTTGCTCACGTGGACCATGCCGGTCGCGCCCTCGTCCAGCTCGACGAAGAAGCCGAAGGACGCGGTGCCGACCACGGTGCCTTCGAGCGTGTCGCCGACCCGGTCGCGCATCAGCCACATCAGGGTGTAGTCGTCGGCGGTGCGCTCCGCGATGGTGCTCCGGTACTCACGGTCGGAGATCTCGGCTGCGGCCTCGTCGAGGTCCTCGGGCGGCGTATCCCCCAGAAGCGCCCGGTGCACGATCACGTCCGAGTAGCGCCGGATCGGGGACGTGAAGTGCGTGTAGTTCTCCAGGGCGAGCCCGAAGTGACCCATGTTGTGCGGCGAGTAGAACGCCCGCGGCAGAGAGCGCAGTATGAGGTAGTCCACCCCGGAGGCTTCGGTACCGGCCGAGATCTCTCCCAGCGTCTGTGGCGTCGGCTCGGCCTCGATGCCGAGCGCGGCGAGCCGCTCGCCGAGGGTGTCGAGGTCGTCGGCGTCGGGCTCCTCGTGCACCCGGAACACGCCGCCCTGACGCTCCAGGAGCATCCCGGCGACGGCGACGTTGGCCAGGATCATGAGCTCCTCTATGAGCTCGCGGGCCTCGGTGGAGTACCGGATGCCGGCCCTCACGGGCAGACGCTCCTCGTCTATCTCGTAGTCCGGCTCGCGCCCGGCGAAATCCAGCTTGCCCCGTTGGGCCGCCTTTTTCTTCAGCTTGTGGGAAAGCTCCTGAGCCGCTCCGACGAGCTCTTTTTGAGGCACCTTGCCCTCACCGGAGAGGAAGCGGTCCACCTCCTCGTAGGTGAGCCGGGCGTCGCTGCGGATAATGCTGCGGTACGCGCGGCTGCTCGTGAGATCCCCCGCCCCCGTGACCTCCATCTCGACCGTCACCGCCACCCGGTCCTCGTCGGGCCGTAGCGAGCACACGTCGTTTGAGAGCCGCTCGGGGAGCATCGGGGCGACGGTGCCGGGCAGGTATACGGAGTTTCCGCGCCGCCGGGCCTCCCGGTCGAGCATGCCGCCGGGCTGCACGTAGTGGGTCACGTCGGCGATGTGGACCCAGACCCGGTAGCCAGGCTGCCCGTCCTCCCCGCTCTCGGCTCCACCCTCGCCGCCGGGCGTGATCCGCTCTACCGAGATGGCGTCGTCGAAGTCCTTGGCGTCCGCGCCGTCTATGGTAACCGTGGGTAGGCTACGGAGGTCTTGCCTATCCGACGTATCAGGCTCGCGCCCGGCGACCACTTCCGCCTCTTCGCGGGCCTTCTTTCCGAAGCCTCGTCGGGTGTCTATGGAGGCCAGGAGGGCGTCGTATACGTTGCGCGGGTCCTCAGAGGAGCCGAAAACCTTCGTGACCTCGCCCCGCAACGACCGGCCCTTCTCGCGGGCGTTGACGAGCACCAGGTCTCCGGCCTCCGCCCCGCGCCGCAGCTTGCGGGCCACGAGCACGGGCCGTCGCTCGTCGGAGAACATGGGCTCGGCGACGGAGTACTTGCCCCGGCTCACGAGCAGCGCCGGGAGTATCACGGCGTTACCTGGGGCTCTGAAACTCTAGAAACGGATAACACAGGCGGAGTCTAACACGGGGCCCGGGCGCGGCTCCCGACGCGGGCCGGCGGCTGTCTGGCACCGCTAACCGATAGGCAGGTCGCGTACGGAGCCTTCGAGGGCGATGGTGCCCTCGCCGGTCTCGACGCCGGTGACCTCGCCGTTGAACGGCAGGTTCTCGACCGGGTAGCCGAAGTCCGTGCCGGAGAGTATGCGGTCGGTCACGTCCTCCGGCAGCGGGGTGCCGAAGGCGGCGGCCTCCTCGGGGTCGAAGACGATGCGGCCGCCTTCGACGTCCACCGGCCCCCGCACGGAGATGGGCACGCTGACGCCGAGAACCTGAGCGGCAGAACCCACGGTAAGGTTTCCGCCGGAGATCCCGATCCGGCGCACCGGCACCGACTCGATGCCTACGCTCGCGATGCGCTCTAGCTCCTCTTCCGAGAGCACGACCCGGATGTCTCCCGACAGAGGGTTATCCGTGATCAGGGTTCCCTCACGCAGGCTCCGCCACGGCTCGACCTCGAAACTACCCAGCCGCATGCGCACCCGCTCCGGCCGCACCCCGGCGAACTCCGGCTCCCGCAGGATCACCTCCCCGGAGTCGAAACGCCCGGCGAGTATCTCGTACGCCGGGTCCGAGGAGAGGCTGACCTCTGGCGTGCGCGAGAGCCCGAGGTTGCTCTCGAGGTTCCGGGCCACCATCCCCTCGACAAGGGCGGGGAGGAAAGTGTAGGCCCCGATCACGAGCACCGCCACGACGAGCGCGACGAGTGTGATAAGCCCGATCAGTACGCCAGACGTCCACGAGACCTTCCGCGTCGGGACGTGGGGCCGCTGCTCTGACGTGGGTTAGCCCCCGTCGCGGGTCTTTAGATAGGCGTAGATAAAGGAGTCGAGATCGCCGTCGAGCACCTTGTCCACGTCCGCGCCGCTAGCCTGCTCGCCGGTGCGCAGGTCCTTTATGCGGCGGTCGGGGTGCAGGGTGTAGGACCGGATCTGGGAGCCCCAGCCTATATCCGACTTCTCACCGGCCTGCGCCGCCATCTCCCGATCCAGCTTCTCCTGCTCCAGCTCGTACAGCCGGGCGCGTAGGATGCGCATGGCGACCTCTCGGTTCTGGTGCTGACTGCGCTCGTTCTGACACTGCACCACTATCCCGGACGGCTGATGGGTGATGCGCACGGCGGAGTCGGTCTTGTTGACGTGCTGGCCGCCAGCCCCCGAGGCCCGGTAGGTGTCCACCTTGAGGTCCTTCTCGTCTACCTCGACCTCCACGGCGTCGTCTATGACCGGCGCGACGGCGACCGAGGCGAAGCTGGTGTGCCGCCGCCCGCCGGCGTCGAACGGGCTGATGCGCACCAGCCGGTGCACCCCGCGCTCGGCGGCCAGGAGACCGAAGCCGTAGTCTCCGTCGGAGCCGACGGTGTAGGTGGCGCTCTTGAGTCCCGCCTCCTCTCCATCGGTGTGCTCGATTACGGAGAGCTTCAGTCCCCTCGTCTCGGCCCAGCGCCGGTACATGCGGGCCAGCATCCCGGCCCAGTCCTGAGAGTCCACCCCTCCCGCACCCGAGTTTATGGTCAGGATCGCCGGCCCCTCGTCGTAGGGGCCGTTGAACATGCGAGCGGCCTCCTGCTGCTCGACGGTGGCCTCTATCTGCCCGACCTCCCGCTCGACCTCGCCGAGCATCTCGGGGTCGCCGTCGTACAGCCCGAAGAGCTCCTCCGAGTCGTCGAGGCGTCCCCGCAGGCTCTCCAGAAGCGCGATGCGCTCCTCTATGCGCGAGAAGCGCGAGGATACCTCCCGGGCCTCCTCGGGGTCGTCCCAGAAGCCGGGGTCGCTCATCTCCTCGGAGAGCTCGGCGGCGCGCTCCCGCAGCCCTTCGAGGTCGAAGAAGGTTTCGAGCTCGCCCAGGCGGCGGTCGAGCTCCGAGATCCTCTCCGCGAGCTCTGCCACTACCTCCGCTGGCTCCGGTCCTCGTGGCTTACGTCGCGGTGCCCGTTCTGGCCCTCATTCGGGTCTTCTCCGTTTGTCGCCTCCTCGCCGGAGCCCTCTGGCAGGGTGTCGTCCGCCGCGGCCCGCGTGGTGTCGCGCCGGGGCTCGCCGGAGGCGGCGGCCGCGCCGTGACACTTCTTGTACTTCTTGCCCGAGCCGCACGGGCAGGGGTCGTTGCGCCCGACCTTCTGCTCCACCCTGCGGGGGGCCTTCGGCTGCGGGTCGGGCTCCTCCCCGCCGCCGCTGTAGGAGAGTTCCTCCTCTTCCTGGGGCTCCGGCAGCTCGACGTTCTCGATGCGGTAGATGTAGGTCACGTAGTCGGCTTTAAGACCCTGCTGCATCTCCACGAACATGTCGTAGCCCTCGCGCTTGTACTCAACAAGCGGGTCACGCTGGCCGAGGCCGCGCCAGCCGATGCCCTCGCGCAGGTAGTCCATGTCGTAGAGGTGCTCGCGCCAGCGGGAGTCTATGATGGAGAGGAGCGTGATGCGCTCGGCCTCCTCGAAGCTCGCCACGCCGTCGGTGCGCTCGAAGCCGCGCCGGGCGAGCTCCTCCATCCGCGCGTCCCACTCGGAGCGGCGCTCCTCTAGCTTCGCCGCCGCGTCCTCGACGACCATCTCGGTTATACCCTCGGCGTCCAGGCTCTCCCGGTCCAGGTTCTCGAAGTCTATGGAGCTCGGGTAGAGGCGGTTTACCTCCGTGGAGAGCGCTTCGAGGTCCCAGTCCTCCGGGTACTTCTCCTCCGAGACCTGCTCGGCGACGGTGTCGCGCAGGATCTCGTCGGCGTAGGCGAAGGTATCCACCTGCTCCCCGTTCAGGATCTCCCGCCGCATCTCGTAGATCACCTGCCGCTGCTTGTTCAGGACGTCATCGTACTCCAGGATCTTCTTCCGCGTCTGGAAGTTGCGGCTCTCGACCTGCTCCTGGGCGCGGCGGACGGAGTTTGAGATCATACCCGCCTCTATCGCCTCGTCTTCTTCGAGCCCGATCCTGTTTATGAGGCCCTGCATGCGCTCGCCGCCAAAGAGCCGCAGCAGGTCGTCCTCGAACGAGAGGTAGAACCGGGACTCGCCGGGGTCACCCTGACGCCCCGAACGGCCCCGGAGCTGATCGTCTATGCGCCGGGACTCGTGGCGCTCGGTGCCGAGCACGTACAGCCCACCGAGCTCGGCCACGCCGTCGCCGAGCTTCACGTCGGTGCCGCGCCCGGCCATGTTGGTCGCGATGGTGACCGCGCCCTTCTCTCCGGCCTCGGCGATGGTCTCGGCCTCGCGCTCGTGGTTCTTGGCGTTCAAGACGTTGTGGGGTATGCCCTGCTTCTTGAGCTCGACGGAGAGCTGCTCGGAGACCTCGACCGAGACGGTGCCGACCAGGACGGGCTGGCCCTTCTCGTGGCGCTCGGCGATGTCCTTTACGGCCTGGTTGTGCTTGCTGCCCCGCGTCTTGTACACGAGGTCTTCCTTGTCCTCCCGGATCATCTCCTTGTGCGTCGGCACGGAGACGACTTCCATGCCGTAGGTCTGGTCGAACTCGGCGGCCTCAGTGGCGGCGGTGCCGGTCATGCCGGCGAGCTTGTCGTACTGGCGGAAGAAGTTCTGGATCGTCACCGTGGCGACGGTCTGGTTCTCCTCCCTTATCTGCACGTTCTCCTTGGCCTCTATGGCCTGATGCAGCCCTTCGGAGTACCGGCGGCCTTCCATGACGCGCCCGGTAAACTCGTCGATGATGAGGACCTCGCCGTCGCGTACCAGGTACTCGTCGTCGCGCTTGAACAGCGTGTGCGCCCTGAGCGCCTGGTTGAGGTGGTTGACGAGGTTGCGGTTCACGTCGTCGTAGAGGTTCTCGATGCCGAGCATCTTCTCTACCTTCTCCACGCCCTGCTCGGTCGGCGAGACCTGGTTTTTCTTCTCGTCGACCTCGTAGTCCTCGCCTTCCGTGAGGCGCGGCGTGATGGCGGCGAAGCGGTAGTAGGTGTCGGCGGCGCTCTCGGGCATGCCGCTAATTATTAGCGGCGTCCGGGCCTCGTCCACGAGGATGGAGTCCACCTCGTCCACTATCGCGTAGTGCAACTCGCGCTGCACGAGACGCTCCACCGAGGTCGCAATGTTGTCGCGCAGGTAGTCGAACCCGAACTGGGCGTTGGTGCCGTAGGTGATGTCGGAGGCGTAGGCTTCCTTGCGCTCGTCGAAGCCGAGCCCATCCTGCACGATGCCCACAGTAAGCCCGAGGAAACGGTACACCTCGCCCATCCACTCGGAGTCGCGGCGGGCCAGGTAGTCGTTCACGGTGACGACGTGCGCCCCCCGGCCTTCGAGCGCGTTGAGGTATACGGGCATAGTAGCGGCGAGCGTCTTGCCCTCACCGGTCTTCATCTCGGCGATCTTGCCCTCGTGCAGCACGATGCCGCCGAGGACCTGTACGTCGAACGGGCGCAGGCCCAGGGTACGTTTCGCGGCCTCCCGGACCACGGCGAAGGCCTCGGGCAGCAGGTCGTCCACCGTCTCGCCGCCGCCTTCGCTATCCAGCCGCTCCCGGAACTCCTCCGTCTTGGCGGCGAGCTCCTCGTCTGAGAGGGTCTCGACCTCCGGTTCGAGGGCGGACACCTCTTCGACGCGGCGCTGGAGGGCCTTGACCTTGCGGCCCTCGCCCATGCGCAGTATCTTCGTTAGCAGGTTCGACAAGGGCACACTACCTTACTGCGGCCTCCTACACTCCGGGGTTACACTCCCGGCGTGCGGCCGCCTCGCTCTACCGTGTCCGTACCGTATCAGTTGGCGGGATCTATCTTACAGGCTCTATGAGGCCGTAGTCTCCGTCGCGCCGCCGGTATACCACATTTATATCGCCGGTCTCGGCGCTGGTAAAGACGAAAAAGGCGTGATCCAGGAGCTCCATCTGTAGCGCGGCCTCCTCGGAGGTCATGGGCTTCATCTGGAACTGCTTGGTACGGACTATGCGGGTCTCGAGTTCGTCCTCGGTCCTGGTGGCCGCAGGTGCGGCTCCGTCTTCGGAGACTTTCGCCTGGCCCTTCTTGCCGTGCCAGCGGTCGATCTGGCGCCCCCGGTAACGCTTTACCTGACGCTCCAGCTTCTCGTACATGCCGTCTATGGAGGCGTACATGTCCCCGGAGGCCTCGCGGGCCTTGAGGACGCTGCCGTTGATGAACAGCGTGGCCTCGGCGACCTCCGGGTCGGGTATGGAGGAGTTCCGCTGGTGGAAGAGCTCCACCTCGGCCCGCGCGTCGCTCTTCTCGTCGTCGAAGAACTTGTGTACCCGCTCGACCTTCTCTCTGGCGTGACGCTCCAGGGCCTCGGTGAGAGAGATGTTGCGCCCCTTGACCGCTACCTCCACGAGCCGCTCCCTTCCTGTTACGGGACGGTGAAAAGATCGCCGGGAACCGCTCGGCCCCGTAATATCATCTCACCGGCCAGACTTCCCTTGTGCGTGTTCCCCGTATCTTAGCAGGCCCGGCAGAGGCTGAGGCAGTGGACCTCGCCCGCTCCGGCCTCTTTCAAAGCCCCGGCGCACTCGCTCAAGGTGGCGCCGGTGGTGAGCACATCGTCCACCAGCAGCACCCTGCCGCGCACCGGACCCTCGACCCGGAAAGCGTCCCGCACGTTATCCCGCCGCTCGGAGGCCGTTAGCTCGACCTGATCCCGGGTGGCCCGCACCGCCCGGAGCGCCTCCGCGCATTTTGCTCCCAGGCTCGCCGCGACCTCCTGGGCGAGCACCGCGGCCTGGTTGAAGCCTCTCTTGGCCAGGCGTGAGCGGTGGAGCGGCACGGGCACCACGGTGTCGAACCCCGCCTCATCCCTGACGGAGCCCACCATCAGCGGGGCGGCGAGCCGCGGCGCGACGGTCAGGTAGGCCCGGTACTTCAGGGCGCGCACGATCTCCTCCCCCACACCCTCGTACCTGAGCGGCGCGCGGGCAGAGTCGAAAGAGAGATCACGCCCCTTGCAATCCTCGCACACCGGCGTGTCGAAGGCCGTCGGCAGCCCGCACCGGCGGCATACCGGAGGCTCAATTACGGGCAACACCCCGTGGCACCCGGCGCAGAGCAGATCGCTCGCCCGCCCACCGCAGCCGACGCACCGCTGCGGATAGAAAAGATCCGTCAGTGCTTTTACATAGCTCCCGGATATCGGCCCTGACCGGCTCCTCATCGAGACCCTAGAAGTTCAGGCTGCGCGGCTGCAAGACGACCCCTGGGTTCACCCTGAGCCCCTGATCCAGTACGTTTCCCTCCCCTATGACGGCCTCCGCACCCAGCACGGAGAGGCCGCGCACGATGGCGTCTTGCCCCACCCGGACCTCCGGCCCGATAACGGAGCCGCGCACCACGGCTCCGGGCTCTATCTCGGCCCCGTCCAGCACCACGCTGCCCTCGACCGTCGCGCCCCGGCCGATCCGGCAGCCACGGCCGAGCGAAGAACGCCCCCCGACGGTCGCACCTTCCTCGAACACGCAATCCGGCGCTATGGAGAGCGGCGGCAGGAGCTTTACGCCCTTGCCTACCTTCGTAGAGGCGTCTATCTGCAGGTACTCGAAGCCCGGCTCGGTGCCGACTGCGCCAGAGAGCACGTCGTGGGAGGCCATGAGGTAGCTGCGAGGTGTGCCGACGTCCCGCCAGTAGGCGCTGGATACGTGGGCGCGTAGCGTGCCCCGGGCCTGTAACTCCGGGAAGATTTCACGCTCTATGGAGACTTCCTGATCCGCCGGGATCATCTCCAACACCTCGGGCTCCAGCACGTAGATGCCGGCGTTCACGAGGTTCGTCGTCACCTCGTCGTAGGCCGGCTTCTCCAGGAAGCGATGCACCTGCATCTCCGAGTCCACCTCTACGAGCCCGTAGGCGGTCGGGTCCTCGACGCTGGTGAGGGTGATCGTGGCCTGCGCCCCGGACTCCCGGTGGGCTTCGAGCAGCTCCCCGAGATCCAACCCGGTCAGCACGTCGCCGTTGACCACCACGAGCGGCCCGTCTCCCCGGTCCAGATAAGGCTCGGCGTTCTTGAGCCCGCCCGCCGTCCCGAGCGGTCTGTCCTCGACGGCGTAATCCAGTGAGAAACCGTCTAGGTCTTTGCGATCGGCGAAGTAGGCCTGGATCGGGTCCGGTAGGTATCCCAGCGAGAGTACGGCCCCGTCGAGCCCGCCGCGCCGCAGGAATTCCACCATGTAGCCCATGAATGGCTGGTTGCGCAACGGCACCAGCGCCTTCGGGATGTGGTACGTGATCGGGCGCAGCCTGCTGCCCTGCCCCCCGACTAGAATAACGGCTTTCATACTTTCATAGCTCCCTCATAGGAGAGCCAGCTTACAACAGACCGGAGGCCCCGACCAGTGCGGTTAGCGGCACGATCAGCACCGCAAACCCGACCGTCGCCGCCGCGAGAAGATACACCGAGAACCGCACCGCCCCGTCGTCGGCGTCTCCACCGCCGGACTCGCCCGGGTCGGTGGCCGGCTCCTCAAATACCATGCTGCGGAGGATGCCGAAGTAGTACGGCACCGAGAGCACGCTGTTCACCACGACCGCCCCGACTACGACGTACACCGCAACCGATCCCGACTGCGCGCCGGCGATGATCACCCACAGCTTGCCGAAGAACCCGGCCAGCGGCGGAAAGCCGAGCAAAGACGCCATGAAGATGCCCATCGCAACCGCCACACCGGGCCGGGTTTTTATGAGGCCGTTGTAGCTTTTTGCGTCCTCGCCGACGAGATCTATGACCAGGAACGCCCCGAGGTTCGTGACCGCGTAGGCCGCCGAGTAGATCAGGACCGCCTGCACCGCCGTCCCCAGCGCCGGACCCTGGAGCGCGGCGAAAGCCGCCAGGATGTAGCCCGAGTGCGCGACCGAGCTGTACGCGAGCATCCTTCTCACGTTTCGCTGCTGCAGGGCGAAGAGGTTGCCGACGAACATCGTGGCGATGGAGAGGAAGACCATGATCCCGGTCCACGTCGGCGTGGCCTCGGGCAAACCTTCGAGAAGTATTCTGAGTAGCACCGCGAAGGTCGCCGCCTTTGGCGCGACCGAGAGGAATGCCGCCGCGCTGGTCGGCGCGCCCTGGTAGGCGTCCGGCGTCCAGAAGTGGAACGGCACCGCCGAGATCTTGAACGCGAACCCGCTGACCGCGAGCGCGAGCCCCAGGAGCGCAACCGGGGTCATACCAGAGGAGAACGCCGTGCCGATCTCGGATAACGCGGCGGAGCCCGCGACGCCGTAGATCAGGACGAACCCGTACAGCAGCACCGAGGAGGCGATCACGCCGGTCACGAGATACTTCATCGCACCCTCGGAGCTCTCGCGCCGTGAACGGTCGAAGGCCACCAGAGCGTAGGACGGAATAGTCGCCAGCTCCAGCGCTAGGAAGATGCCGAACAGGTCCCTCATGGAGACCAGCAGCAGCGCCCCGACCACGACCGAGAGTATTAGTGCCAGATACTCCGGCTCGTCGTCCGTCCGGGCCGACCACCGCGACGCCGCGATGATGGCGAACAGCGCCGCGCCCGCGACGACCAGCTTGAAGTACAGCGCGAAGTTGTCCACGACGTAGCCGCCGCCGAAGAAGCTGCCGGAGAACCCGCCTACGAACAGCGCCGCCGCGGCCACGAACGTAGCCGCCGCCCCGAGCGTGGCCAGCCCGGCGGTGAGTCCCTTCGAGGAGGGCGCGAAAGCCCCCACGAGCAATACCAGCATCGTAAACCCGAACGCCACGAGCTCCGGCAGGAGCCCGAGGAAAACCGCGGGCGAGACGCTCATACTAGCTCCCTCCTATCGCGGATATTACCGATTGCACCGCCGGTTGCTGCACCCCGATCAGTATCCCGGGGAATATGCCGAGCACCACCACTAGCGCGGCGAGCGGCGCTATCGCGGACATCTCCGTCCGGTTCGCGTCCTTTATATTCTCGTACTCCGGGTTCTGTATCGGGCCGAAGATCACGCGCGCCAGCATGTACAGCATGTACACCGCGGACATCAGTATCCCGAGCGCCGCCAGCGCGCCCTGCACCGGGTACGCCTCGTAGCCGCCCATGATGCTCATGAACTCGCTAACGAACACCGCGAGCCCCGGCAGCCCCATCGCCGCCAGGGCCCCGAGCGCCAGCAGCCCCCCGGCCCACGGCATCCGGCCTATAAGACCGCCGAGCTCCGAGATCCGGCGTGTGCCGGTGCGGGAGGCGATCACGCCGACCAGGATAAACAGCAGCGCCGAGTAGATGCCGTGCGTCACCTGCTGCAACACCGCCCCGTTCAGCCCGAGCGCGTTCGTCGAAGCCACCCCGAGCAGGATAAACCCGAGCGTCCCGATGGAGGAGTACGCGATCAGGGCCTTGAGGTCCGTCTGGGCGAAGGCGACGAACGCCCCGTACAGGATGTTTATAACCCCGAGAGCGGCGAGATACGGCAGGAACGGCGCTACCCCCTGCGGCAGCAGCGGCAGGGCTATCGCGATCAAGCCATAAGTCCCGAGCTTCGGTAGCACCCCGGAGAGCATCACGTTCGTCGAGGTCGGGCTGGCGACGTATACGTCCAGCAGCCAGCCGTGCAGCGGAACCGCCGGGACCTTCACCAGCAGCCCGAGCAGCACCGCCGCGGCGACGGCTATCTGGGCGGTGCGGGAGAGCCCGCCGCCGCCCTGCAGCGCGTCCATCGCGAAGCTGCCGCCGAGGATGCCGAAAGCCAGGAACCCGGCGAGCATCACCGTGCTCCCGAGGAAGGTATAGGTGAAGAACTTCGTGGCTGCGGGCCGCCGGTTCTCGTCGCCCCAGAAGCCGACCATCAGGTACATCGGCACCAGCGTAAGCTCGAAGAACACGTAGAACAGCACCAGGTCCTGGGCGGCGAAAACCCCGAGCATTCCGGCCTCCGCCACGAAAAGCAGTGCGAAGTACTGCCGGAGGCTCCGGTCCACGTCCCACGAGGCCGCCACCGCGATGATCGCGAGCAGCGCGGAGAGGGCGAACATCCCGAACCCGAGCCCGTCCAACGAGACCCGGTATCCGACGTTTAGAGCCTCGATCCAGGTAACGTCCTGCGATAGCACGCCCGCGCCGAGTCCCGGACCGTAGGCGAAGTAGATGAACACCACCAGCGCCAGCGGCAACGCGGCCACCCCCAGCGCGGCGCGGCGCACGGAGGACGCCCGCGTCGTCACCGGGAGCCCGAGCATGAGAAGCGTCCCGAGTAGCGGGAGCAGGATGGTTATCGTCGTGATCACAGCCTGACCCCCACCGCTATGACGGCGACGGTGAAGATGGCTATCAGACCCGCCACCAGCACCACGCCCTGCGCCCCGGCGACTACCCCGATGGCCAGAGCGCCGAGCAGCAGGAACAGCGCGTAGCTCTGCACCGCGCCCCCCTGCATCCCCCGCAGCCTCTCGCCGGTCCAGCCCACACCACGGCTCAAGCCCTCGACGGAGCCCCGGATTACGCGCCGGTCGAACGAGCCCGCCACGCGCGCCAGCCGCTTCGCGCTCCGCACGAAGAGCACGTCGTACAGCGTGTCGAAGTACCAGCCGTTCTCCAGAAAGCGGTACGTCCTCGGCAGCCGCCTCGCCATCGCCTCCGCGAAAGCGGGCTTCCTCACGCATAGCACGTAAGCGAGCCCTATGCCGGCCAGCGCCACGAGGGTGGAGACGATAGCCATTATGTAGTTGAACGGGTGAGGTTCGAGCCCGAGCGCCCCGCTGGCGAACTCACTCGGCGCCACGAAGCCCCCGAACCAGTCGGCCCCCGGCAGACCGACCCAGCCGCTCCCGATAGAGAGCACGGCGAGCGCGATCATGGGCACCGCCATGACCCCCGGCACGTCCACCGCGTTCCGCGCGGCCTCGGACTTCGGCTCGCCGCCAAAGGTCATGAAGATCGCCCGGAATATGTAGAACGCCGTGAGCAGGATGGTCACCACCGCGAGGGCGAACAGCACGTAATGCCCGCCCGCCAGCGTCTCCGAGACTATCGCCTCCTTGCTCCAGAACCCGGAGAACGGGAACACCCCGGCCAGCGAGAGTCCGGCTATGACCATCACCCAGAAGGTGACCGGCATCCGGCGCCGTAGGCCGCCCATGTCGGCCATCTTGTAGCTGGCGAGCATGTACCCGAGTCCGCCCGCTATGAGGAACAAAAGCGCTTTGAAGAACGCGTGGTTGAAGATGTGGAAGACCCCGGCGGAGTACGCCCCGACCCCGAGCGCGAGCATGATGTAGCCGAACTGCGAGATAGTGGAGTACGCGATGACCTGCTTTATATCCTTCTGCACCAGCGCCATCGTCGCCGCCATGAAAGCGGATATGGCCCCGACGTAGGCGACGGTCAGCATGGCCGCCGGGCTCTGCACGAAGATATCGTAGGTCCGGGCTATCAGGTACACGCCGGAGACGATCATGGCCGCGGCATGGATCAGGGCCGAAAGGGGCGTCGGGCCATTCATGGCGTTCGAGAGCCACACGTGTAGCGGGAACTGCGCGCTCTTGCCGGTACATCCGAGCAGCACCATTATTAGCGCCACCGTCAACAGCGTCGGGGCTATGAACCCGGACTGCGCCGCGTCGGAGATGCCCGTAAACGAGACGGTCCCCGCCTGCCGCCAGAAGATGATGATCCCGATGAACAGCGCCGTGTCGGCCACCCGGTTCACGATGAACGCCTTTAGCGCCGCGTAGGTCGCCGCCGGCCGCTCGAAGAAGAAGCCGTGGATCAGGTACGAAGTGGCCCCGACGAGCTCCCAGAAAAGATACAGCTGAATGAAGTTCGGCGACACGACGAGCCCGAGCATCGAGGCGGTAAAGATGCTCGCCACGGCATAGTACCAGGCGAAGCGCGGGTGCCCTTCCATGAACCCGCCGGAGAATAGCTGCACCATGAGGCTCACGAAGCACACCACCACCAGCATCACGGCGGCGAGCGGGTCCACGTACACGCCCATCGGGAAAGCGCCACCGTCCCCGAGCTGTATCCAGGGGACCGCGTAGTCTATGGGTCCCGCCGGCACCCCCGGCAGCCAGCCCGCAACGGAGGCCAGCACCGTTACAGAGAACACCAGCGCGCTCGCCACGGCGAAGACCGAGACGTACTGCGCGTTCTCCTTGAGATAGCGCCCGAAAAAGACCAGGATGACGAACGAGAGTATCGGCAGGGCCGGTATCGCGGCGACTATTAGCTGTCCCCCGACGCTATCCGCCATCTAGCTTCTCTCCCCGCGCATACGCCGCAACGCCACTCCTACCATTTCGCTACCACTTCATTACCATTTCATCAGGTTCGCCTCGTCCAGGTCCACCGTGCGGCGCGCCCGGAACACGGCGAGCACGACCGCGAGCCCTACCGCGACCTCCGCTGCGGCGATGGCTATGATCAGGACCGCGTAGCTCGCCCCGGCCCCGTTCGCGCCGGGCAGATAGTCCGCAAAGGCCACGAGGGTAAGGCTTACGCCGTTGATCATCAACTCCACGCACATGAAAACCACCACGGCGTTGCGCCGGATGAGCGCCCCCCAGGCCCCGATGGCGAACATGAGCGCCCCGACCACCAGGTACGCCTGTAGCGGCAGCGCCGCCGTGAGCGTCCCGCTCGCAGACTCCAGAATCCCCTGCACTACGCCTCCTCCTGGTCGGCGTCGCGGCGGCGGCTAATCACTATGGCCGCCACTATCGCCACGAACAGCAGGACCGCCGCGACCTGGAAGAGCAAGGCGAAGATCTGGGGCCCACCGCCGACGCCGAGCAGGTTTTCACCGAAGGTCTGCATCTGCCGGGGACCGTTTCCGGGGCTCACGCTGCCCCAGTCCTGCACGGTGAGGAAGTACGAGAGCACGGCCCCAAAACCGAGCGCGACCGCGAGCCCGGCCCACACCTGACGGTTGAGGATCGTAGCGAACGAGCGGGCAGAAGGCCGCTGGGTGAACATGATGCCGAAAAGCATCAAGACCGTTACCGCACCGACGTAGATCAGGAGCTGAAACGCCGCGAGCGCCGGGGCGTTCAGCATCACGAAGAACCCCGCCACCCCGAGAAAGGCCCCGGACATGAACAGCGCCGAGTGCACGATGTTACGGCTGAGTACCACGCCGAGGGCGCAGATCAGGGTCATACACGCGAGGAAGATGTACGCGACGATCAAGCCGCGTCCTCGCCGGGCTTCTCCTCGGGGCTCTTCTCGGTATCTCCCTCGGCGGCCTTTTTGCCCTTGGGCTTTTCGCCTTTCGCGCCATCCTTGGCGCTTTTCTTGGGCTTCTTCTTGGTCGGCGGCTGCGGGTCTATCGTCGGGTCCACCGGGCGCTCGCCGAACTGCCGGGCGAGCTCGAGGCGGTTGTAGGCCTGAACCTCGAACTCCTCGGTGTGGTAGATGCAGTTGACCGGGCAGACCTCGACGCACAGGGAGCAGTACATGCAGCGCGAGTCGTCTATGACGAAGCCTATGGCGTAGGGCTTGGGCTTGCCGGAGCCGTCGAAGTCGCGTTTCTCCTGCTCGATGGAGATGCAGTGGTCCGGGCAGACCCTCATGCACTGCAGGCACGCGATGCAGCGGTCCATGTCCACGGTGAGCATGCCACGCGCACGTTCGGGCAGATCGCGCTTGTACTCCGGGTACTGGCGGGTGATCTTCTTGCTGAAGAGGTGCTTGATGGTTATACCCATACCCTTCAGCGTGCCCTGTCCTAGCTGGGGCAATCTACGAAACCTCCATCCCTTCCGTCACTTCCTTGTCTTCAGTATCCAAGTCTCTAGAAGATAGCCATCCACGCGGCGGTCACGAACAGCCAGATGAGCGCGCCCGGCACGAGCACCTTCCAGCCAAAGTCCATGAGCTGATCCATGCGCAGACGCGGCACGCTCCACCGGATCCACTGGAAGGTGAACATTATGATCGCCGCCTTCATGCCGAACCAGAACCAGTTGAACACTCCGAGGTCCATGAAAGGCAGTGGCGGCTGCCACCCGCCCAGGAAGACCGTCGCTACGATGCCGCTCATGAGTCCCATCCCGGCAAACTCCGAGGCCTGTATGAGCCCCCAGGTCATGCCCGAGTACTCGACCATGTAGCCGCCCACGATCTCACTCTCGCCCTCGGGCAGGTCGAACGGGACGCGCTTTGCCTCCGCTATGGCGGACATGTAGAAGATGAGGAACATCGGCAGCTGCGGCCACACGTACCAGTGCCAGAATCCGCCGCTCTGGCCGTTCACCACATCAACCAGTGAGAGGCTGCCCGTGATCATGATGACCCCGAGCAGACTCAGGATCAGCGGCACCTCGTAGGAGATCATCTGCGCCGCCCCGCGCAGGGCGCCGAGCAGCGAGAACGTCGAGCGGCTGCCGTAGCCGGCCATGATTACACCCAGAGCCCCTATGGAGGTGATCGCCACGAAGAACAGCAGCGCGATGTTCATGTCGGCGATTACGGAACGTTCCGTAAACGGGACCGTCATCCACACTATCGCCACCGGGATGAACATGGCTATCGGGGCGGCGAGGAAGATCCACAGGTCCGCCCGCGCCGGGGAGAGATTCTCCTTGGTAAACAGCTTCAGTATGTCGGCGAGTGGCTGGAAAAGCCCCCGCGGCCCTACCCGGTTCGGCCCGTACCGGAGCTGTATGTACCCGGCGGTCTTGCGCTCGCTCATTACGAGTATCGCCGAGAGGTTCAGCGTCAGAAAGAGCACGCCGGCAAGGCCGACTATGAAGCGGAAGGGCTCCTGGTTCAGAAAGTCGAGAAAGCTAAACAATCCCTGCCCCTACTTGTCCCAGCCGCCGCTTACCGGGTCTATCAGGCCCATGATCGGCATGATGTCCGGCAGATAATGCCCGGGCACTATCTCCTGCAGAAGCTGCATGTTCACGAAGCTCGGGTCGCGGTAGTGGACGCGGTAGGGACGGTCCGAGCCGTCGCTTACTATGTGTACCGCGAACTCCCCGCGCGCGCCCTCGACGCGGCCGAAGCCCTCACCCTCTGCGGGCCGGATGCGGCGGCCCATGTCGGCCATGACCTCGCCCTCGGGCAGCATCTGGAGCACCTGCTTGATGATCCTGATGCTCTGCATACACTCCGCGATGCGCACCCGGTACGAGGCCTCCACGTCCCCGGCTTCGTCCGTGACGACGTCGAAGTCCACCCGGTCGTACCAGCCGTAGGGATAGTCGCGGCGCACGTCGAAGTCCACACCGGTGCAGCGTAGGGGCGGCCCGGTAAGGCCCATCTCAAGGGCCTGCTCCGGCGTCATCTTACCGACGTTTCTGGTACGGCCGATGAAGATCTCGTTACCCTGTATGAGGTCCACGAGGTCGGGCTGGAAACGCTCCTCAAGTCCCTCGATGAACTCCCAGATCTTCTCCGGCATTCCGGGCGGCAGGTCGGCCTTCACGCCGCCGATGCGGAAGTAGTGGTACATCATGCGCACGCCGGTGATCTCCTCGAAGATGTTCTGCAACCGCTCCCGCTCGCGGAAGGCGTACAGGATCGGGGTGAACGCCCCGAGCTCCAGCATCAGAAAGCCTATCGAAGGTATGTGGCTCGCCAGCCGCATCAGCTCGCTCATCAGCACCCGGATGGCCTCGGCGCGGGGCGGTATCTCCGCCTCCAGCAGATCCTCTACCGCCAGCACGTACCCGTGCTCGTTGTGGATGTTCGCCAGGTAGTCGAGGCGATCCGTCAGCGGGATGACCGCCGGATACATCCGGTTCTCGGCGATCTTCTCCTGGCAGCGGTGCAGGTATCCCATTACGGGATCGCAGCGCACCACGGTCTCGCCGTCGAGCTCGAGTATCAGCCGCAGCAGGCCGTGCATGGCGGGGTGCTGGGGGCCCATGTTCATGTCCAGCGCCTCCAGCCCGAACTCGTCGCGCACGTCGGGACCGGAGAGCCGTCCGGTCTTTCCGCTCAGGCTCGGCTCTAGCTGGTGGTCAATGCGTTCCTTGTCGAGCATCTAACGCAACCCCTCGAATGTCCGTCTGGTGCTGATCTCGAAGCTCTTTACGAGCGGGTGGTGGTCGAAGTTGTCCTGCCACATGTACGGCCGGCGCAGATCGGGGTGCCCGGCGAATGCCACGCCGAACATGTCGTAGGCCTCCCGCTCGTGCCAGTTGGCCGTCGGGTACACGGCGGTGGCGGTCCCGATCACAGGCTCCTCGCCCTCGATGGCGGTCTTGATCATCACGCGCCCGCCACGCAGGTCCAGTAGCTCGTAGGTAAACTCGAACGAGCCTTCGCGGTCAACCACGGTGATGAACGAAAGGTGGATTATGCCGAGATCCTCCTTCGCGGTGGCGAGCACGGACTGCAGGCTCTCGGGAGGTATCACGACCTTCAGGGCGTTGCCCTTCGTGTCGTGCTCTTCCAACTCGTGCCGATCCCTGAAGCCTTCCAGGTAGCGCTCCAGTCGGGTGTCGAGATCCCCCTCGGGCAGGCTTATCGCCATCTACTCGCCGCCCCTCTTCTCTCCGTTTTCCGCGCCATCGTTCTTCTGAGAGCCGCTCTCTTCGTTCTCTTTGCCCTCAGACTTTTTCTCGGCGGTCGCGGTGGCGGACTGCGGCTCGGTGTTCTCGGCCTTCCCGGCCTCTTCCGACTTCGCCTTCTCGGCCTCCTTGCGGGCCTTCTCCTCGGCCTTGAGCTTCTTCTTGGTCTCGGGCGGGATCCAGCCCACATCCGTCTGCGGGCCGGGCGGCATGCCCTTGCGCTCGAACACGTAGGTGCGGGGCATCTCTTTTATGCCCGCCGGGCGGTCGGCCTTGCCCTCGCTGATGTTCGCGTACTCGCGCTCGGGCAGGTACTCCTGGATCTCACCCTCGTCGTCCACGAGCGCCGGGCGGGGCTTGTCGTAGCGCACCTGTGAGTCCCGCTCTACCTTCTTTTGTAGCGTGAGGATACCGTAGATCAGGGCCTCGGGCCTCGGCGGACACCCGGGGACGTACACGTCGACCGGAATCACCCGGTCCGCCCCCATGAGCACCGAGTATCCGTCGAGGAACGGACCACCCGAGATGGCGCAGGCCCCCATCGCTATCACCCACTTGGGCTCTGGCATCTGCTCGTACAGCCGGGTCATGCGCTCGGCCATCTTGGTCGATACGGTGCCGCTGACGATCATCACGTCGGCCTGTCTCGGGGAGCTCATGAACGGGCTGCTCCCGAACCTCTCGAGATCGTTGTGCCCCATGCCCGTGCTCATCATCTCTATGGCGCAGCACGCCAGCCCGAACTGCAAGGGCCACAAAGAGTTCTTGCGGGCCCAGTTGAACACCCGATCCGTGCTCGTGGTTATTATGTTGGGCTCGCTGAAGCTCTGCATTACACCCACTTTAGAGCCCCCTTCTTCCACTCGTAGATAAGCCCCACCGTAAGTATCCCGACGAAGATCGTCATCTGCACGAAGCCGTACAGCCCGAGGTCGCCGTACACCACGGCCCACGGAAACAGAAACAGCGCCTCGACGTCGAAGATGAGGAACGTCAACGCAAACACGTAGTACCGCACCGGAAACGGCCTCCAGGGGTCCGTCACCGTCTTCTCGGAGGTCTCGTAGGTGGCCCGCTTGTCTACGGAGCCCTGTCTGCTGGGAGAGAGCAACCGAGCCAGTACCATTACCACGGCCACGAAACCCGCTATGAGCAGGAGAGATATACCGAGATAAGCATACACGGCCCCGTAAGCCATCTCCTGCTGTACCAGCGCCAACAACACGGACCCCAACGATCAACTCCTCTCTTATATGCCGCAAATATACTCGTGTCACAAACAACTTTCAAGGAGCTACTATGAGTAGCAAAATGCGTTACAAGCCCGGCGCGTACCGCCCGGCCCGGGTTTGGGGCAGCGGTTTTCCGGGCTTTACCAGAGCTTTATCCGAGCTGCTTGAGCGGGGGTTGCGGAGCCTCGTGTTTGGCCCGGCCGTTGCGGGAGAGTATCTGGACGAACTGGACGAGCATCTGGCGGTAGGTTTCGAGGGAGCCGGAGAGCACGTGCTCGCGGGGACCGTGGTGACCGCCGCCGACGGGCCCGAACTCCACGCCCGGGACCCCGGCTCGCTGGAAGTAGACTATGTCGGAGGCCCCGTGGCGGCCGACGCTCACGGGGTTGCCGTGAAAGTGGCGGGCGGCCACCTCGCGCAGGGCCTTGACGAAGGGGTTGCGGCGGGAGACGTAGGTCGGCTCGCGGGAGAAGAGTACCTCGGCGTCGGCGGGGAGTTCTATGGAGCGGATCTGGCGCAGTATCTCCCGGGGCTCCTGATCCGGCAGATACCGGATGTCCAGCTCGTAGGAGCAGGTGTCGGGGACCCGGTTTATGACGTCTCCGCCGTGTATCTTTGCCAGGTTGACGCTCGGATGCGGGAAGAGGTCGCTGCGTTCGGAGGCGAACGGTAGCTCCTGCACGCGTCTGTAGTGCTCGTGGGCCAGCAGCACGGCGTTCTTGCCGAGCCAGGGCTGTGAGCCGTGGGCGCTCTCGCCGTGGGTGGTGATCTTCAAGTCGAGCACGCCCTTTGCCTGGACCCCGACGTGGAAGTCCGTCGGCTCTCCGGTTATAAGAAAATCCCCGGTGTGGCCGTTGTCTATGAGCACCTCGGCCCCGTTGGCCCCGCCGTACTCCCGCTCCTCGTCCGGCACGATGAGTAGCTCCACCGTGCCGTTGCAGCCTATGGAGTGCAGGTCCTTGACCGCGTACATCATGGCCGCTAGCGCGCCCTTCATGTCGTAGACGCCGCGGCCGTACAGCTCGCCGTGCTCCTCGACGGCTTCGAACTGCTCGTCACAGCCGGGTACCACGTCGGCGTGGCCGTGGAGCAGTATGCGCGGTCCCCCGGAGCCGACCCGGGCCACGAGCGAGGTGAGCTCGCCGGCCGGCCCCGCTCCTTTGTAGAGTGCGGTCTCTATGCCGCGGGCGTCGAACCACCCGCTGATGAAGTCCATCGCAGACTCGACGGCCGCCGGGTGGTGAGACCTGTACCGGACGAGACGCCGGGTTAGAGAGAGAACCTCACCTCTGTCGAACCCGCCAACCAGAAAACCTGCACCGTCCTAGATTTCCTAACACTTTCCAACACAAGACACGAAGCCGTGTACGAAATTGTGTTCTTAACGCACGTAGACATACTATCATCCTCGCGGCGGGATGGATCAGGCTTCGACCGAGGCGCCAGACTGGAAGACGACGCACGCGCCGAGCGAGGAGAGCTTTTCCTCGAAGCCGTCGTAGCCGCGGAGTATGTGACGGGCGCCGTCCACCGTCGTCGTACCCGAGGCGAGGAGGCCGGCCATCACCAGGGCCGCCCCGCCCCGCAGGTCGGGGGCCTCTACGATGGTGCCGGAGAGCTGATGAGGGCCTTTTACGAGAGCCCGGTGGCCGCCGAACAGGTCTATACCGGCGTCCATGCGGTTAAGCTCCTCGGCGACCTGCAGCCGGTTCTCGTACACGTTCTCGGTGATGATCCCGGCCCCGTCCACCTGCGTGAGGAGCACCATCATCTGGGCCTGTAGGTCGGTGGCGAACCCCGGAAACGGCAGCGTGGAGACGTCCACGCCG
Source organism: Rubrobacter aplysinae (assembly GCF_001029505.1). Taxonomy (NCBI): domain Bacteria; kingdom Bacillati; phylum Actinomycetota; class Rubrobacteria; order Rubrobacterales; family Rubrobacteraceae; genus Rubrobacter; species Rubrobacter aplysinae. The sequence goes on from NZ_LEKH01000005.1 coordinate 23,152, forward strand.
CGTAGATCCCGCGGGTCCTCCACCCGGACCCGCAGGCCCCGGCCGTCGGCCACGTTTTCCACGTCCAGGCCCATGTCGTGTAGCTTCTGGAGCTCCATCTTGAGATGCTCGGGCCGCGCGCCCAGCACGGTCACGTCGCCGCCGGTGGCGGCGGTCGCCATCACCAGGGTTCCGGCCTCTATCCGGTCGGGCATCACGTCGTGCTCGGCCGGATGAAGCTCCTCGACGCCCTCTATGGTTATGAGCTCCGTACCGGCCCCCTCGACGTGGGCTCCCATGGCGTTCAGGAAGTCCGCCAGGTCCACCACCTCGGGCTCGCGGGCCCCGTTCTCTATGGTGGTGCGGCCGTGGGCGAGCACGGCCGCCATCATCACGTTCTCGGTGGCGGTAACGCTCGGGTACTGGAACACGATCTCGGCCCCGTGCAGGCCGCGCGGCGCCTCGGCCTTTATGAAGCCGTGGTCGAGCTCGATCTCGGCCCCGAGCGCCCGCAGCCCGTCGAGGTGGAAGTTGAACTTTCTGAGGCCCAGGTTGCACCCGCCGGGCGCGGAGACCTCGGCCTCCCCGAACCGGCCTACGAGGGGGCCGAGCACGACGAGACTCGCCCGCATCTGGCGCACCAGCTCGTAGGGGGCCGTGTAGGAGTCTATGCGGGCGGCGTCCACGTGTAGGGTGTCGCCTTCGAAGTCCGCCTCCGCGCCCAGACCATCCAGCACGGCGCACATGGTGTCCACGTCCTTTATTCGCGGGACGTTGTGCAGGGTGCTCCGTCCGGGGGCGAGCAGGGCGGCCGCGATCAGCTTCAGCGCCGCGTTCTTGGCCCCGGAGACCTCCACCTCCCCGTGGAGCCTCTGGCCGCCTTCTATAAGGAACCTATCCGTGTTCTCCAATTTAGCTCTCCCTCCCAAGAGAGTGTGGGTAAATCTAGCTTATACAAGCCCAGTGCTTCTTACCCCCCTAACCCTGGCCGTACTCCCGCGCCACCCGTACCAGGCTCTCCGCCACCTTCACGCGACGGTCAAAGTCACGCTCGGCCCTTTCGGGGTCCTCGCTCTCGGAGATCCCTTCCGAGCGCTCGCGCTCTATCTCCTCTATACGGCTCTCGGCAGCCTCTACGTCTATCTCCCCGGCCTCGACCGCCTCCTCGACCAGGATCAGGGCCAGGTTCTCGGAGACCTTGAAGAAGCCGTCGGAGGTTCCGTAAACTCGGGTCTCATTCCCCTGCTTGATGCGCACCGCCCCGGGCTCCGCGGTGGAAACCACGGGGGCGTGGTCGGCGAGGACGCCGAGGTCCCCGTCGGCTATGCGAACTATCACCCGGTCCACCTCGCCGTCGAAGACCATGCTCTCCGGAGTTATAACCCGGCAGAATAGCTGCCGGCCTCCGGTTCCGCGGCTCTCCGTCAACCTGCTACGCCTCCTGCTTCTGCATACTCTCGGCCTTCTCGACCGCCTCTTCTATGCCGCCGACGAGCAGGAAGGCCTGCTCGGGAAGCTCGTCGTGTTTGCCCTCCGCGACCTCCTTGAAGCCCCGGATGGTCTCCTCCAGCGTACAGAACTTGCCCGGTATGCCGGTGAACTGCTCGGCGACGAAGAACGGCTGCGACAGGAACCGCTGCAGCCGCCGGGCGCGGCCCACGATCACCTTGTCCTCCTCCGAGAGCTCGTCCATGCCCAGGATCGCGATGATGTCCTGAAGCTCCTTGTAACGCTGCAGAATAGCCTTCACTTGCTGGGCGACCTCGTAGTGCTCCTGACCGACCACGTTCGGGTCGAGGATGGTCGAGGACGAGGTCAGCGGGTCGACCGCCGGGTAGATACCCTGCTCCACGAGCCCGCGCGAGAGCTCCACCGTGGAGTCGAGGTGGGCGAACACGGTGAACGGCGCCGGGTCGGTAAAGTCGTCCGCCGGCACGTACACGGCCTGGAAAGAGGTGATCGAGCCATTCTTGGTCGAGGTGATCCTCTCCTGCAAACCGCCCATCTCCGTCTGCAAGGTCGGCTGATAACCGACCTCCGACGGCATCCGGCCCATCAGCGCGGAGACCTCGTTGCCGGCCTGCACGAAGCGGAAGATGTTGTCCACGAAGAACAGCACGTCCTGGCCCAGGACGTCCCGGAAGTACTCCGAGAGCGTCACTCCGGTCAGCCCAACGCGGAAGCGGGCGCCGGGCGGCTCGTTCATCTGGCCGAACACGAGGCCCGTGTTCTTGAGGACCCCGGCCTCCTCCATCTCGCCGTACAGGTCATTGCCCTCACGGGTGCGCTCGCCGACCCCGGCAAAGACCGAGGTGCCCTCGTACTGCAGGGCGATGTTGTTTATGAGCTCGGTGATGAGCACCGTCTTGCCCACGCCGGCGCCGCCGAAGAGCCCGGCCTTACCGCCCCGGCGCACCGGGCAGAGGAGGTCTATGACCTTGATGCCGCTCACGAACTGCTCGGCCTGGGTGGTAAGCTGATCGAAGCTCGGCGCGGTCCGGTGTATCGGCCAGTAGTCATCGGCGCCCTCAATATCACCGGCCTCGTCCACCGGGTTACCGAGCACGTCTATAACGCGCCCGAGCACGTTCTTGCCGACGGGCACGGTTATGGGCTGTCCGCTGTCGCGCACGTCTATGCCGCGCCGTAGACCGTCGGTCGCGCCCATCGCCACGGTGCGCACCACGTCGTCTCCGAGGAGCTGCTGCACCTCCAGGGTCAGCTCGTGCTTCTCACCCTCCTCGGGCTCGAACTCGACGAGCAGTGCGTTGTAGATCTCCGGTATCTCCTCGGCCTCGAACCGGACGTCCACGACCGGACCCTTGACCTCGATGATCCTGCCGAGCCCGCCCCGGGCGTTATGCCCATCGCGCCCTGCGCCCTGCTCCGCCGCTACTCCGCGGCCGTTGCCACTGCTCTCCGCCATCTCAAAGCTCCTTATCCATACTTCTCCGGCTTCTCTAGCGCCATCCAGAGGCCCTCTAGCCCGTAGATAGCGCCTCCGCGCCGCTGGCTATCTCTAGTATCTCCTGGGTGATCTGGGCCTGCCGCGCCTTGTTCATCTGCATCGTGAGCCTCTCCGACAGGTCGTTGGCGTTGTCGGTGGCGTTCTTCATCGCGGTCATCCTGGCTCCATGCTCTCCGGCGGCGCTTTCGAGCAGCGCCTGGAAGATAACCGTATCCACGTACCGGGGGATCAGACGCGACAGCACCGTGTCCGCGTCGTCCACGTACTCGAACGGGAGGTTAGAGGACCACTCTCCGCCTCCGGACTCCTCGTCCGCGGCCTCGACGCCGGGCGCCACCGGTAGCAGTCGGGTCACGGTCGGCTGCTGCACCAGCGCGCTCTGGAAGCGATTGTAGACGAGATACACTTCGTCGGCCTCTTCGCGCTCGAACGCGCGCGTCAGATAGTCGCCTATCTGCTGGGCGTTGGAGTACTCCGGCGCGTCGGAGAAGCCGGAGAAGGTCTCCAGGAGAGGAATCCGCCGGAACCTGAAGAACGCCTCCGCCTTGCGGCCGCTGGCGACCTGCTTTAGCTCCGCGCCCCCACCCACCCCGCTCGTTCCGCCTTTCTCTTGCCTGAGACGCATGGTGGTCCTGAGAACCTGGGCGTTGAAGCCGCCGCACAGTCCACGGTCGGCGGTGAGGGTGGCGACGATGGCGGAGCGCGACTCTCCCCGGCCCGCCATCAGCGGGTTGTTGCTCGTGGACTTGCGGGCTATCTCCCGCATCATCTCCTCCATATTGTCGGCGTAGGGCCTCGCCCTGCCGACCCGGGCCTCGGCCCGCCGGAACTTGACCCCCGAGACCGTCTGCAGGGCGGAGAAGACCCGGCCCTGGTTGCGTACCGTATTCCTCTGACGTTCGAGATCCCTGAAGGAGGCCAATCTCTAGCCGCCCTGCTCCCCGGAACCCCCGGAGCCTTCGGAACTTTCAGCCTCGCCTTCCGGCTCGCCCGCAACGACGTTTGCGATGGTTCCGGTGTCGAGCGGCCGGTAGCTCTCGCTGAACCTGGCGAGCGCCTCGTCCAGCTTCTGCTTCGTGGCGTCCGACATCTCTTTCTCGTCCCGGATGGCGGCGAGGACCTCGCCGTGGGAGTCCCGGAGACGGTCCAGGAGCTGGGACTCGAAGTCCAGAACATTGTCGGGCTCTACGTCGTCCAGGTAACCGTTCGAGGCGGCGTAGATCACGGCCACCTGCTCCTCGACCGGCATCGGCTCGCCCTCGTTCTGGGTCAGTATCGCCGTCAGGCGCTCGCCGCGGGAGAGCGTGGCCTGGGTGGCGGCGTCGAGGTCGCTGCCGAACTGCGCGAAGCTCTGCAGCTCGCGGAACTGCGAGAGGTCAATGCGCAGGGTGCCGGCGACCTTCTTCATGGCCCTGATCTGGGCCGACCCGCCGACGCGGGAGACCGAGTTACCGGTGTCTATGGCCGGCCGCTGGTTGGAGTTGAAAAGGTCGGCGTCGAGGAAGATCTGGCCGTCCGTGATGGAGATGACGTTGGTCGGGATGTAGCTCGATATGTCCCCGCCCTTGGTCTCGACTATGGGCAGCGCCGTTAGAGAGCCGCCACCACGCTCGTCGGAGAGCCGGGCCGCCCGCTCCAGGAGCCGCGAGTGCAGGTAGAACACGTCGCCGGGATACGCCTCGCGGCCCGGAGGCCGCCTGAGGAGGAGCATCATCTGCCGGTAGGCGGTCGCGTGCTTGGAGAGGTCGTCGTAGATCACCAGGGCGTCCTCGCCCCGCTCCATGAAGTACTCGCCGATGGCGCAGCCGGCGTACGGGGCCAGATACTGCGCCGTCGCGGACTGCGAGGCGGAGGCGTTGACGATGGTCGTGTACTCCAGCGCCCCGGCCTCTTCGAGCTCGCCCATCACACCCGCTATGGAGGAGTCCTTCTGGCCGACGGCGACGTAGATGCACTTAACGTCCTGGTCGCGCTGGTTGATTATGGTATCTATCGCGATGGAGGTCTTGCCGGTCTTGCGGTCGCCGATTATGAGCTCCCGCTGACCCCGGCCTATCGGGATCATGGAGTCTATTGCCTTGAGCCCCGTCTGCAGCGGCACGCTGACCGGCTGGCGGCGGATGATCCCGGGAGCCACGACCTCGACGTCCCGATCCTCCTCGAAATCTATCTGGCCCTTGCCGTCCATCGGCTCGCCCAGGGGCGTGACCACCCGGCCGAGCACGCCGCGACCCACGGGGATCGAGGCAAGCTCCCCGGTCCTGCGAACCGTCGAGCCCTCCTGGATGTGACGGTCGTCGCCCGCGATGATCGCGCCGACGTTGTCCTCCTCCAGGTTCAGCGCGAGCCCGAGCACCTTCTCCCCGCGGGTGTCCTCGAACTCCAGCATCTCCTGATACATCACGTTCGACAGCCCGAATACCTGGGCGATGCCATCGCCGACCTCCAGAACCTGCCCGACCTCCTCGGTGCGGACCCGGCTCTCGTAGTCCGTTATGGCGCCCTTCAGAATGGAGGAGATCTCCTCCGGCCTCAGCCTACCCACTTGCAACACCTCTCTCAAGCATCTTGTCCCGGAGCCTCTCTAGCTGCGCCCGGACGCTACCGTCCACTCGCCTGCCGCCAAACTTGAAGACCGCGCCGCCTATGAGGCCCGGGTCCACGCTCTGCCGGAGCAGTACCTCCCGGCCCTCTAGTATCTTGCCCAGCCTCTCCTTTATGCTCCCGAGCCTCTCCTCGGAGACCTCGACCGCCGTGACCAGCTCGACCTCCATCCTGCTCAGGTGCTCCTCGACCATGCTCTCGTAGCTTCGGACCGCGTCCTCCACGATCTCGGTGCGGTCATTGTCGGAGAGCAGCTTCAGGAAGTTGCGCGAAGACAGGGTCATGCGCTCTGTAAGGCCGTCTATGGCCCGCCGCTTCTGGCTCTCCGGCAGCTGGGTGCTGTGATAGAAGAGCCTTAGCTCGTCGTTCTCGCCGAGCGACCCGATAAACCCTTGCAGGTCCTCTAGCGTCTGCTCGAGCTCCTCGCGCTCGACGGCGGCCCCGAACAACGCCTCGGCATAGGTGGATGCGGCGCTCACGCGAACCTACCTACCGCCGGGAGTGCCGGAGGCGGCCATCTCGGAGTCCAGGTCGTCGAGGGCCTGTTCAATGAGCCGCTCGTGCTCGTCGCGGTCCACCGCGCGGCCCAGGACCTGCTCGGAGGCCTGTATGACCATGCCCGCAGCCTCCTGCCGTACCTCCTGGAGCGCGGCGTCCCGCTCGCGACCGATCTCCTCCCGCGCCCGCTGGATTATGCGGTCGCTCTCCTCGCGGGCCTCGGTCCGGGATCGCTCTAGCTGGGCCTGGCCCTGCTTGCGAGACTCGTCGAGAATGCGACGGCCCTCGCCACGGGCCTCGTCTATCTGCCGCCGGTACTCCTCGAGGAGGTTCTGGGCCTCGCTCCGGGTCCGCTCGGCCTCCTCTATGGCCTCCTCTATCTGACTCTGGCGCTGCTCGATCCTGTCCCGGATCGGTGGGTACACGTACCTGTACAGGAGGAGCAGGAGGATAATGAAGGTGATTATCTCCCAGAATATGAGGCTGGTATTCGGGAGGTCAAAGATTCCGGTCTCGTCCGACACGCGCCCTCCTTTCCCTGGTTAGTTTCGCAGGTCCTTACGGGACTCTAAAGGACGAAAGCGATGAGAATTGCGAACACCAGGCCGTAGAGCGCGAACGCCTCGACCAGACCTATGCCCAGGAACATCCACACCCGGGACTGCTCGAAGGCCTCCGGCTGGCGGTGGATGCTCGCGATGGTCTGGCCCAGCAGGTATCCCATGCCCGCGCCGGGACCGATCACCGCCGCGCCGGCCGCCACGCCGGTGCCCACGTACTTCATCGCCTGCTCTATGTCGCCCGAAGCCTGGAGCAACCCTAGTATCTCCACGGTTTTTAGCAGCGCCAGTATATCCATCTAACTTGCTCCCCTCTCTTTTCTTACTTTTCTTGACTATCTTCTTATCCGACTTACTGAACTACCTACCTTACCAATCGGCCCGGCAAGCGCGGCCGGCCTCACGCCGCCTCGACCCAAGAAACCGCGCGGACGAAGCGGCGGCGTCCGGGCCTTTGCCGCTTACCCGGGCACCTTAATGAGAATCCCCCGCGAACATTGCCATCTCGATGTAGACCTGGGTGAGTATAGCGAATATATACGCCTGGAGCACGGCGACGAAGATCTCGAACGCGTAGAAAACCAGCGCTGCGGGCACCGAGACCGGAGCCATAAAGGTCCCGAAGGACAGTATGAAGCTCAGAAACACGAAGATTATAAGGTGGCCCGCGAGGATGTTGGCGTAGAGCCGCAGCCCGAGTGTCAGCGGCTTGGTGAACTCCTGCAGTATCTCGGTAAAGAACATGAACGGGACGAAGATCGCCTTTACCGGCAGTCCCGGTATCACGAAGCTACCGAGGTACCCCTTGGGCCCGTTGCGCTTGAAGCCCTGATACTGGGTTATGAGGAACGTCAACAACGCCAGCGTCAGGGTAAAGGAGATGTTGCTCGTCACCGGATAGCTGTTCGGGATCAGCCCGATCAGGTTCAACGTCAGCACGAAGATGAAGATCGAGAGCGTATACGGGAAAAACTTCTTCCCATCCTCTCCGAGCTGCCCGCCCAGGGAGTTACGCCCGAAGCCGTATATCTCCTCCACGATCACCTGATAGGCGCCCGGGCGATCCTTGAGCAGCCGGGAGCCGACGAACAGTATCAAAAAGGTCACGATGGCCCCGATCCACAGGAACCAGGTGATCTTGGTTATAGAGATGTCTATCGGCCCTAGCTCAAGGGGTATCTTCCAGGCATCCTGGCCCACCTCCCAGGTGTGCAGGATCTCATGCCTCACCTCTTCCTGGCTGAGTTGGGCCAGCGCAAACAGGCTCATCTACTCACTGCCTCCACTCCGTCATGTCGTTGTCGGGCGCCGCTTTCGCGCCGGTCTCGCTCATCGCCTTCATGAACCCTGGTAAGAGCACCGTGTTCTCCGTCAGATATACTCCGGCGAAGCCTCCGAGCATGGCGACTCCTGGCCATAGCCCGAGATAAGCGGGTATCCCGAGAGTCACGGCGACGAAAATATACCGTACAAAGAAGGTCGCCGCTCCCAGCATCCGCCACAATCCGGGACCTTTCGTTAACAAAGACACGGTTAACGCGGTAGAAAAGAGGCTCAACACCCCTATAGCCGCGCCATGCCAGAAGGCACCGGCCTGGGAACCGCCGTACACGTAGAAGAGCACGCCGCCGACGAGAACGGCCATGCCCGCTATCCAGAGCGAGGAGCGGAAGGCCAGCATCCAGTGCCGGCTCATCGGCCGCGCTCCTCTTCCATCTTCTTGATGGCAAAGTAGATATACAACATCCCCAGCGCGAACCCGGCAACCAGCCCGACGAGCATGAAAAGCGGCAACGTATCCAGCACCCGGTCGATCAGGAACCCTCCGGCCGAGAGCCCGACGATTATCATGAAAAACGAAAACCCCACCCCGATCAGGCGCGCATAACCGCTGCCTCTGTTGGTTCGGGAGTCGGAGTTAGCCATTGTTACCTAATATAACCCAGCCTCCACATTGCGGCAAAGGCTACAGTCTCTGGCGCGCGAGACGCTCGTGACAGTTTCCACGGCCTGTCCGGGCTCGCGGCCTAGCCGGGTTCGGGGAGTTGGATCATCTCCAGGCCGCCCTCTTCGGCGAGCTCGACGGCCAGTGGGTCCGGATATCCGCCGGTGTAGTACACCTCTGTGATACCAGCGTTCAGGATCATCTTCACGCACAGAAGGCACGGCTGGTGGGTGCAGTAGATGGATGCGTCACGCACGGATACGCCGTGATAGGCGGCCTGTATGAGGGAGTTCTGCTCGGCGTGCAGCGTGCGCTGACAGCTCTCGCGGCCATCTACGATGCGGATCAAACACCCGACGTCCTCGCAGTGCGGCATTCCGGAGGGACTGCCGTTGTAGCCGGTGGTGAGTATCCGCTTGTCGCGCACCACGACCGCCCCGACGGCGAGCCGGGGACAGGTGGAGCGGGTGGCGACCTCTCTGGCGATGCGCATGAAATACTCGTCCCAGGAGGGCCGGGCCGCCTGGACTCCGCTGGCAGAGAGCCCCTCCGGCGGCTCGGCGGGGTTCCTAGAGGGTTCCATACAGCCTGTCTCCGGCATCGCCCAGGCCCGGCACTATAAACGCGTTCTCGTCCAGCTCCGGGTCTAGAGCAGCGGTGTAGAAGTGTACGCCGGGGTGCTCGGCGGTTACCCGATCCACCCCCGGCCCGGCGGAGACGGCGTGCAGGCAGGAGATCCAATCAGCCCCGTACTCTTTTAGCTTTGTCAGCGTAGCCGATAAGCTGCCGCCGGTGGCGAGCATCGGGTCCAGCACGATAACGAAGTAGCCCTCGAGGTTGCCCGGCAGGTTCACGTAGTACTCGACCGGCTGGGCGGTCTGCTCGTCCCGGAAGAGCCCGACGAACCCGACGGTCGCCTCGGGCAGGAGCGCCAGGGCCCCGTCGAGCATCCCGAGCCCCGCGCGCAGCACGGGCACCAGGCACACGGGGCCGGCTATCTCCTGGGCCTTGGTCTCCGTGAGCGGGGTGTTTATGCTCGCCGTCCTGGTCGGCATGCGGCGGGTCGCCTCGCCGACCAGTATAAGGGCCATCTCCCGCATCGCCTGCCGAAACTCACGCTGGTGCGTCCGCTCGTCGCGCAACACCGCCATCTTGTGGCGGCTCAGAGGCTCGTCAACGACGTGGACGTTGCCGCTCTCCGTCCCCGGCAAGCCTCCGGGATTTTGGGGACCTTCAGGCATAAAGCGGGAAAGACTCCGTTAGCGAGGCGACGCGCCTGGAGAGGCCCTCGGTCTCGCCACGGGAAGCGTGGACGATGATGTCCGCGATCTCGCGCATCTCGGCGGTGCCCATACCGCGAGTCGTCATGGCGGCCGTCCCGAGCCTGACGCCGCTGGTCACGGTCGGGGACTCCGGGTCGTTCGGAACCATGTTCTTGTTGCAGGTGATCCCGACCCTTTCGAGGTTCTCCTCCAGCTCCTTGCCGGTGGTGTCGGACTCGCGCAGGTCCACGAGGTTCAGATGGTTGTCCGAGCCGCCGCTAACGAGGCTCAGGCCGCCTTCGAGCAGGCCGTCGGCGAGCGCCCGGGAGTTCTCGACGATGCTCTCGGAGTAAGCCTTGAAGTCCGGCTTCAGGGCCTCTCCGAAGGCCACGGCCTTGCCGGCGACGGCGTGCATGAGGGGGCCGCCCTGCATACCGGGGAAGACGCGACTGTTGATCTTCTTCCCGAACTCCTCGCGGGCCAGGATCATGCCGCCCCGCGCCCCGCGCAGCGTCTTGTGGGTCGTGGTGGTCACGACCTCGCAGTGGGGCACCGGCGAGGGGTGTACGTCGGCGGCGACGAGCCCGGCGATGTGGGCCATGTCGGTCAAGAGATACGCGTCCACGGCGTCGGCTATCTCGCGGAACTTCTCAAAGTGTATGGTGCGCGGATAGGCGCTGGCGCCGGCTATGATCATGCGCGGCCTCTCCTGCTCGGCGATCTCCCGCACGGCGTCGTAGTCTATGTAGCCGTCCTCGCCGACGCCGTAGTGGACGAAGTCGTAGGTCCGGCCCGAGAAGTTGAGGTGCATGCCGTGGGTAAGATGCCCGCCGTGGGCGAGGTCCATCGCGAGCACCTTGTCGCCGGGGTCTATCAGCGCGGCGTAGGCGGCCTCGTTGGCCTGGCTGCCGGAGTGGGGCTGCACGTTGGCGTACTCGGCCCCGAAAAGCTCCAGAGCCCGGTCTATGGCGAGGGTCTCTACCTTATCCACCTCTTCGCAGCCACCGTAGTAACGCTTACCCGGATAGCCTTCTGCGTACTTGTTGGTAAGCACCGAGCCCTGTGCGGCGAGCACAGCGGGCGAGGCGAAGTTCTCGCTGGCTATGAGCTCGATAGTGGCGCGCTGACGATCCAACTCTCCATCCAACGCCCCCTGAACCTCGGCGTCAATGACCTCCGTATACGGGCCTATCATCTGTTAATACCTCCGGTTGGGTGTAGCGGAAGATCCGGGAACTTTCCGGCGCTGACATCCTGACTGCGGCGTTTCGAAATCCTACAATTCGCCGGGTGCGCCGGACGCGCCCGAGGACTGGCCTCTGTCTCGCGGCCGGTATCCTCCACTCCGGTCGTTTGTCCAAAATGGAGTATACCGGCTCCGGATACTCTGCTCAACGGGCTTGACCCGACCTGCCCTACTCCTGCTCCCGGGCCATGCGAGAGAGCGTCTCCTCGGATAGCCAGGGTGTCCGGCGCAGGAGCCGCGCCTTGCCGCCGCCGGACAGATCCACGACCGCAGAGGCCTCTCCGCCGCCGGCCGCTCCTTCCACCACGAGGTCCACGGAGCGCGAGACCTCTGAGGAGACCTCGGCGAGAGTGCCCGGCGCGGGCTGACCGGCGAGGTTGGCGCTGGTCGCGTAGAGCGGCCCACCGTACGCCGCGAGCAGCTCACGCACCACGGCGTGATCCGGCACCCGGACCCCGATGGTCCCGCCGTTTCTGGGGTCTGGCGCGTCGAGAACCAGCGTCAGGGGCCCGGGCCAGAATCGCCGCGCGAGCTCCCGAGCCAGCGGCGGAACGTCCGCGGCTAACGAGAAGGCCTCCGTGGCGGAGGCGCAGAGCGCGGCCACGGGCTTCGCAGGATCGCGGTTTTTGATCTCCGCCAATCGAGCCAGCCCGCTCTCCCCGGCCACGAGCCCGACGACCGTGTCCGTAGGCACGAGCGCCACCCCGCCGCCGCGCAGCTCCTCTCCGGCCCGGGTGGTGTCCGCGACCTTCAACGCGGGCCTCTCAAGGACGGCCGAGCAACACGGCTCGCACGGCTCTGGTCAGGTCGGTTCGGGTTCCGAGCGGCTCATACCCGGCGTCGCGGCCGAGACTCTGTACGGCCTCTGCCTGTCCATCCCCGACCTCTAGCACTAAACGGGCATCGGGGGCGAGAAGCGGGGAGGATTCCGCGAATATACGGCGATACAAGTCCAGGCCGTCGCCACCGCCGTCCAGCGCGGTATGCGGGTCCCAGTCCCGCACCTCGGGCTCTAGCCGGTCCAGCTCCGCCGTCGGCACGTAGGGCGGGTTGGAGACGAGCACGTCCACTCCGCCCGCCAGCGAGTCCAGACCTGCCGCGAGGTCGGCGTGGTGGAACCGGGTACACCTGCCGGCGCGGGCGGCGTTTTTGCGGGCGACTCGCAAGGTCTCTCCGGAGAGGTCCGAGGCGTGGACCTCGCATGCGGGACGCTCGTCGGCGATAGAGACGGCTATCGCCCCGGAGCCGGTCCCGAGATCCAGAACCCGGCATCCCCCGCCGAGGCGATCCACGGCCTCCAGAGCCGCGTCCACGACGCTCTCGGTATCGGGGCGTGGGATCAGGGCCTCCGCGCCCAGCTCCAGCGTCAGGTTGCGGAAGTACGCGTGGCCCAGTATGCGCTGCACGGGCTCCCGCAGCCTCCGGCGCAGCACCCAGCTCTCGTACAACGCGGCCTTATCACCGCAGAGGGGCTCCGGGATCAGGGAGAGCTCGCCCCGTGGCCGCCCGACGAGCTCGGACATGAGTATCTCGGCCGAGGCCAGCGGCTCCGGTACGCCAGACTCCTCCAGCATGCGCGCCGCCTCCCGCACGGTGTTACGGGGAGTACCGGTGTGCACCGCGTCGGCCAGGAAGCCGGTCTGCTGCTTCGGCTGGCTCAAGATGTTTCGGCTAGGCTCCGGCACCGTTGCCCTGATGGGTCTCATCTCCGGTCGAGAGCTTCTCGGACCGCTCCTGGGCCGCCAGAGCCCGGGTAAAGTCCTCCAGGTCGCCGCCCAGGGTGGCTTCGAGGTTGTGGGAGGTCACGTTCACCCGATGGTCGGTGATACGGCCCTGCGGGAAGTTATAGGTTCGTACCTTCGACGACCGCTCCGCCGTGCCGGCCTGGGCCTGGCGCAGCTCGCCCTCCTTCTCCCGCTGCTCGGCCTGCTCGCGCTCCAGCAGCCGGGAGCGGAGGATGCGCATCGCCTGCTCCTTGTTCTGGAGCTGGCTCTTCTCGTTCTGGCAGGTCACGACCACGCCGGTCGGCTTGTGGGTCAGCCTCACGGCGGAGTCGGTGGTGTTCACGCTCTGGCCGCCGGGACCGCTCGAACGGTAGGTATCCATCTCCACGTCGCTCTGATTCAGCGCGACGTCCACGCTCTCGGCGGCGGGCAGCACGGCCACGGTGGCGGTCGAGGTGTGGATGCGGCCCTGGCTCTCGGTCTTGGGGACGCGCTGCACCCTGTGGGGACCGCCCTCGTGCTTGTACACGGAGTACGCGCCGTCGCCGGAGATCTCGACCGACACCTCCTTGAAGCCTCCGGACTCAGCCTCGCTGGAGGAGAGCATCCGGTGCTTGAAGCCCAGACGCTCGGCATAGCGGACGTACATCTCGTACAGCTCTCCGGCCCAGATCGCGGCCTCGTCGCCGCCGGTTCCGGCCCGAATCTCGAGGATTATGTCCTTGTCGTCGTTGGGGTCGCGGTCTATGAGCTCGAGACGCACCCGTTCGGTGAGGTCTGTGACCCGCTCTTCGGCCGCCTCGGCCTCTGCGGCGTAGAACTCCCGCTCCTCGGTGGAGTCGGCGGAGGGCATCAGCTCCCGCGCCTCCTTCTCCTCCTGTATAGAGGAGAGCAGCGTCTCGCACATGTCCGCCCCACGCTTTAGCCGGGCGTGCTCCCGGGCGACCTCCGCGTAGCGTTTCTGGTCTGAGTAGATGTCCGGCTCCGAAAGCTCGTCATTAAGCTCCCGATAACGGGCCAGTGTCTCCTCCGCTAGTTTTACGACTTGTCGATCCAAGAGCCTCTCAACGACTTTCCGAAGTTCCCAGGGTTCCTAGTCATCCAAACGCGGCCGGAAACGCCTATAAACAGCTATATAACGAGCTTGTTGGTGGCCTCGTCCGCTTTGGCCTGCGACGCCTCTTCCAGACCCACGACCTTCTGCAACGAGGCCATCGCGACCTCGACCATGTCGTCCGACGGCTCGCGGGTGGTCAGCCGCTGCATCATGAGCCCCGGCCACACCAGCACCCGCACGACGGCGTTGTCCTGGTGCCGCGCGCTCCACATGATGAACTCGAACCCGAGCCCGGCGACGAGCGGGATCACGAGTACCCGGCTGAGCACCATGAACAACCACCCGTGCGTGCCGAGCAGGGCGAACACGAGGATGGACAGCACCAGCACGTACAGCACGAAGCTCGTGCCGCAGCGGACGTGGCTCGTGTCGAAGCGGTGTGAGCTCTCCGGCACCATCTCGTCGCCGGACTCGTAAACTTTAATGGCCTTGTGCTCCGCGCCGTGATAGGCGAAGAAACGCTTTATATCCCGGCTAAAGGCGCTAATGACCAGGATGTAGCCTATAAACACCCCGATCCTGATAACACCCTCGACTACGTTGAAGAGCACCGGATTCTCTATGGCCTGACCAAGGAGCGCCCCGATGCCCTTCGTGCCGAGCACCGGCGCTACGAGGAAGAGCAGAAACGCGAGCCCGAGGCCCACGAGCATGGTAAGCGCGATCTCCTTCTTGGAGAGATCCTGCTCCTCGCCGAGAGCTATGTTGGTCGATCGCGTAAGCGCCCTCATGCCGAGGAAAAGCGTCTCGCCCAGCGAGAGAAAGCCCCGCACTATGGGCAGGCGGAATAGCCGGCTCTTCTTGGTTACCGAGGTAAAGCTATCAGACTCGAGCTCTACCTCACCGTTCGGGTTCCTGACGGCGATCCCCCAGAAGTTGGGGGATCTCATCAGGACGCCCTCCATTACCGCCTGTCCGCCTACCCTCATGCCGGGTCTCTAGCTCTGGTTGTTCTGATTGCTCTTGTTGCGCTGCAGCCGGTTCTGGAACCGCTGCACCCGGCCGCCAGAGTCCACAATGCGCTGCTTGCCGGTGTAGAACGGGTGGCAATTGGAGCAGACGTCGACGCTGATCGAGCCACTCTCCTCGGTGGAGCGGGTCTCAAACTCGTTGCCGCACGTGCAGTGCACGATAGTCGTGTTGTAGTTCGGATGTATGCCGGTCTTCATGCAAGCCTCCGCTTTCGTACTTTCGTATTTTCCAGGGTACCGGCTAATTATAACGCCGGGTAACGCTACAGGGTTATACCACCACTGTCCACGGGGCTCTCCGGGATCACGTACTCTCCGGGGAGCCTCGGGGAGATCACCCCTCGCACTAACTGATTCTTACGTTTTTACGCTTCTACTGCCGCTACTGCCGGACCCGCTGTAGCTCGCGCAGGAACTCGGCGTTTGAACGAGTCTCCTTGAGCTTCTGGATGAGGAGCTCTATCTTCTGGCCGGAGTCCAGGGCGTTCAGGATGCTGCGCACCTGCCACACCCGCTGCGCCTCGGCGCTCTCCATAAGGAGCTCCTCCTTGCGCGTCGAGGAGTCCTCTATGTTTATGGCCGGGTAGGTCCGCTTGTTGGCGAGCTTGCGGTCGAGGTGGAGCTCCATGTTGCCGGTGCCCTTGAACTCCTCGTAGATCACCTCGTCCATGCGGCTGCCGGTCTCCACGAGCGCGCTGCCGAGGATGGTCAGCGAGCCGCCATGCTCGATGTTGCGCGCAGCGCCGAAGAACTTCTTCGGCGGATACAGCGCCGCCGAGTCCACGCCACCCGAGAGGATGCGCCCCGAGGCCGGAGCGCCGAGGTTGTAGGCCCGGGCGAGGCGGGTAATGGAGTCGAGCAGGACCACCACGTCCTCGCCGTCCTCGACCATGCGCTTGACGCGTTCGAGCACCAGCTCGGCCACCGCGATGTGGTTGTCAGCGGGCTGGTCGAAGGTCGAGGATACGACCTCGGCCTCGGCAACGCTCCGCTCCCAGTCGGTGACCTCCTCCGGCCGCTCGTCGGCCAGGAGGACGAGGAGCTTGGTCTCCGGGTAGTTCGCCACGATGGACTGCGCGATCTGCTTCAGGATCGTCGTCTTACCGGCCTTCGGCGGCGAGACGATCAGACCCCGCTGCCCCTTGCCGATTGGCGCTACGAGGTCTATTACGCGCGGGGCCAGGTCGTTTGGCTTCCACTCCAGCCTGAGCCGGTCTTCCGGGTATAGCGGGGTGAGGTCGTCGAAGTTCTGGCGCTTGCGGCCCTTCTGCGGCTCCTTGCCGTCCACGGACTCTATACGCACCATCGCCGGGTACTTCTCGCCCTCGCGGGCCTGCCGGATCTGGCCGACCAACTTGTCTCCCCGGCGCAGGTTGAAGCGCTTGATCTGGCTCGTGGAGACGTACACGTCCTTGTTGGACTGGCTGTAGCCGCTGGTCCTCAAGAAGCCGAACCCGTCGGGCAGCACGTCGAGGACGCCGCTCTGTAAGGACTCTTGCCCGTCCTGGGAGCCGTTCTGGGAGCCGTCCTGACGGCCCTCCTGACGCTCCTGCTTTTCCTGGCGATTCTTTCCCTTCGCCTTGCCGTTCTGCTGGCCCTGCTCCTGGCCGCCCTGCTGGCGGGGCTTTTCCCGGCGGTCCCGCTGCTCTCGGTGCTCCCGTTGCTGGCCCTGCTCCTGACGCTGTTCTTGAGACTGCTCCTGCTGAGGATCCGGCTTCGTGCCCTCCTCCGTGCCAGCCTCCTGAGGGATGAGCGGTTCCGGGTCGGGGGAGCGGGCGGGCTCCTGGGTAATCGTACCGGCCTCAGACTCGGGCGAGCCGTTACCGCCGGACCCATCCGCCGCCTGGCCGTTGCCGGCCTCATGCTGTCCACCGGCTTGCTCGGTGGCGGCCTTGTAGATCACCTCCGCCAACTCGGGCTTGCGGTACTTCCGGTACCGCGGGATACCAAGCTGGGCGGCGATCTGGTGCAGATCGCTCAGGCGCTTGTTCTCCAGGGTGCCTAGCTCCGTCATATTCTTCTACCTCTCATGGTGTCTTCGTGGTTTCTCTGTGATCTCTGTGATTTCTCTGTGCGTTCACTGTGTACCGGCTAGCGATGGGGAGGGCTCTGGGCGAGCCTCCGGGATACTTTCTCGTCTCTATCAGGTGCGGTCCGCGGCTTCCAGCGAGGGGAGCCCGGAGGGGCTAGAGTTGGAAACCCTGCATGCCAGCCTCGGGTTCCAGCGCGTGAATGGTATCCAGGAATCTTATCACACGAGGCTTGGTGGACATCACCAGGGTGTGGGTCCTCCCGCCTCCCCGGAAGTATCTTACACTCTTTAGCGTGTCTCCGGCGGTGATGCCGGTGGCCGCGAACACCACCTCCTCGCTCTGGATCATGTCGTCCAACGTCAGCTTCTTCTCGAGATCATCCATCCCCCGCTCCTTGAGCATCTCGACCTGCGACCGCTGCGTGGGCCACATCCTGGCCTGCATCTCGCCGCCGAGGCACCTTATGACCGCGGACGCGAGTATCCCCTCCGGCGCCCCGCCGATCCCGATAACCGCGTGGAGCTCGGAGCCCCGGACCCCCACGTCTATCGCGGGCGTAAGATCGCCCTCGGCCCGGATCTGTATCCGGGCTCCGGTCTTGCGGATATCCTCTATAAGACCTTCGTGCCGCTCCCGGTCGAGCACCGCGACCGTCATCTCGGAGGGCTTGCGGCTCAGGGCGTCGGCTATGGCCCGCACGTTCTCTTCCACCGGGGCGTCTATATCTATACACCCCTTCGCCCGGGGGCCGACGATGATCTTGGACATGTACATGTCGGGTACCTGGAGCATGCTGCCTTCGGGCGCGACCGCGACGGCCGCGATGGAGCCGGGCTGACCTTTGGTCAAAAGCTGCATCCCCTCCACGGGCTCGACGGCCACGTCTACCTCCGCCCCGCCGGCCCCCAGTTTGTCTCCGACGCCGAGGATGCCGCTTCGCAGCTTCAGGGGCTTCATGCTGCCGCTCTCGTCCAGACGCTCCTCGCGCAGTATCGCGACGTGGCAGGAGTTCGGAATCCCGCCGAGCCCCCGCTTGAAGGCCTCGGTGGCCTGGGTGTAGGTCTCCTCCGGCGAGCCGGCACCCTCCTGACGACCCGCCGTCAGGGCGACCTGCTCGGTTACCGAGGCGTACTGGATGGCCGAGTCGCCTATGGAGTTCTCATGGGAAACCCTGGTGCTCATCTTAGAAGCTCCCGTATCCTCCCGTACCGGCTACGCCCCAGGATGGGCGACTCTCCGCCGCTCAGAGCTTTCGTCGGAATCGGGCGAGACGTTAATCCGGCCACTCGGCGTATCCCCTACGGGTGCGCGGAGGTAACCGGTGTCTGCCCTACACTTCTATTCTATACCAGCCACCGGGCCCCGGCCAACGTAATCGGCCAACATAGACGACGTAAAGCCAAGGGACAGAGATCAGAATATAGAGCCGCCCTAGAACTCCGAGGCGGATGCCCTGGCGAGGCCGAGCAGCGTCGTGTCCAACCCTTCTCCCACGGGTTCGTTGTCGCAGTATATAACCGGCTTGCCCTCGCGCTCGCCCCGGCGGGCCACAACGTCTATTGCGGCGGCCTTGATCTCGGTCAGATACGCGTCGGCGGCGGCCAGCCGGTCGAGGTCCTCCTCCAGACGCCGCCGGTCGGAGAGCGAGCCCGAGACCCCGACCACCTCACAACCGTACTCGGCCTCCAGGTAACTCCCCAGACGCTCCAGTACAGACTCTGGCGCGGTCGAGACGTACGCCACGCGCAGTCCCCGCACGTCGCCGACGGGCCTGGGCCGGAACACGGTCGATATCACCTCCATCTCCGGCTTCAGCTCCTGTACGGCGCGTGTGATCTCCTCCACCCGACCCGGTCCGGCCATCGGCTCCTCGCTCATGGTCAGCAGCAGCACGTCGCAGAGCAGAACCCGGTATGCCCCGAGGTAGCCCGTTATGTACTCCGGGTCCTGGTGGGCGCCCGCGACGAGCACCCTCCTCCCCACCTCGACCGGCGGGACCACGGCCCCGGAGCCGTCGAAGATCGTCATCCGCGTATCCAGCGCGTTGGCGAGCTTCGCGCCTTCGAGCACGTTGGACACGAAAGGCTCCCCGGCGAGCCCGCCGCCGCAGCGCCGACAGCCCACCGTCACCACCCGGCTCAGGGCCGCCGTCTCATAGTAGTCGCTCGCGGCGTGGGCCCCGCGCTCCAGCGCCTCCAGCAAAAAGCTCCCGCCCACCTCCATCTTGCCGCCCTCCACGATCTCGGGCTCCGGCGGCCCGCCCCGGCCCATCGAGACGACGCCCGGGGCGAAGCCCTCCGCATCCAGCAGCCGCGCGACATACCCGGCGACGGCCGTCTTGCCGACCCGCTTGCCGGTCCCGGCCACCGCGAGCGCGGGCTTCGTGGAGATTTCCCTGAGATCCGGCGGCCGGAGCTCGAAATCCGCCCCGATGTACCGGGCTCCAGCGCGCAACACGAACGAGGCTATCCGCATCCTCTCCCGGTAACCGATAACGGGCTCGTCCGAGAGGTCCACCACCGCCTCCACCTCGTATAACGAGAGCGCCGTACGCACTGCGGACACGGGGTCTTCTGGATCATCTCCTCTTACTAGTGGCATCCCGTAATCGGTCTCCGAGCCGATCTTCTCCGTGCCGCCGAGGAAGGCCGCCGCCACCGCCTCCGCGCCCCGGCTTTCTCCTACGCTCCGCATCGCCTCTATGACCACCGGCGGGTAGTGCTCACCGTCTATCAGGAAGAGCGTGCGCATGCGGGCTCCGGGTACTGTCCGGTTTTCTAGTCGCCGGTTTCGGGGTCGCCGCCGGGCAGGCCTCCGCCCACCACGTCGGCGGGGTCTCTGGCGAGCTCCTGGGCCACGTTCTCCCCGACCCTGGTGTACTCGTGGGTCTCGGCGTTGAAGTCCACAGCGAGCTCCCGCTCCTTGAACGGGTACTTCCGGAACACCCGCACGCGGCCGTCCTCGATCTCGATGACGTTGTAACAGGGCCGGGTGTTGCCCCTCAGGCGAGTAGTGGAGGCGGTCCCGGCGTTCACCAGGAACATGTTCTCCATCTTCCAGGAGTGCGGCACGTGCTTGTGGCCCATGAGCACCAGGTCCACGCCGACGTCGTTCAACAGCTCCAGCAGATCGCCCGCGTCGAAGATGATGTTCCGCTCGCGGCCCGTGCCCGGTATCGGCACGAGGTGATGGTGGACCACGAAGATCTTGAGCTTGTCCTCGGCCTCGGCAAACGCCTGCCGGATGAAACCGTAGTGCTCGCGCCCGACCCTACCGTCGTTGAGATCCGGCTCCGATGAGTCCACGCCGACCATTATCGCCTCGTTAAAGTCTATTACCGAGTAACGCTCACCGAACAACCGCTCGAAATGTATGTAGCCCACGTTGCGCGAGTCGTGGTTTCCGGGGATGACCATCACGTTGTCGCACTTGAAGCGTCTGACGTACTCGGCGGAGGTCTCGAAGTCCTGCCGGTAGCCCGCGTCGGTGAGGTCTCCGGAGACGACTACCGCGGTAGGCTCCAGGTCGTTTATCTCCAGGATCGAACGCTCCAACAGATCCGGTATAAAGTACGGGCTGCCGCAGTGGATGTCCGAGATCTGGCATATGGTTAGCCGACCTTGTGTGCCCATGCCCTCCCCGAGCCTTCTACAGCGAGCAAGATCAATTTGGAGCCATCGTGGAGCAGTACGGGTTTCAGTATAGCAAAGCGCCGCCCGCACAATCCCGGCAGACACTATCCACGTCTTCTTACATCTTCTCCGGCGCGACGACCCCGAGCATCCCCAGCCCCGAGGCGAGCACGGACTTCGTGGCGGCCGAAAGCGCCAGCCTGCGCCGCTGCACCTCCCCGTCGTCCACCAGCACCCGGTGCACCGTGTAGAATTGATGGTAGCGGGTGGCGAGCGTCTCCAGATAGGTCGGCAGTGGATGCACCTCCCGCTTCTCGGCGGCGTTTCGCACCACCCTCGGGAAGTCGAGCAGCTCCAGCAAGAGCGCCCGCTCCTCGGCGGCGAGCCTCCCTGTGGGAACCTCCTCCACCGACTCCGGAGAGACCCCCGCCCGGCCGAAGATGCTGGCTATCCGGGCGTGGGCGTACTGCACGTAGAAGACCGGGTTCTCCTCGGACTGCCGGATGGCGAGGTCCAGGTCGAAGTTCATCTCCGTCTTGTGAGACGAGCGGACGAAGAAGTACCGGGCCACGTCCTCCCCGACCTCGTCCACGAGCTCGTCCAGCGTCACGAAGTTGCCGGCCCGTTTGGAGACCTTCACCTCCGCGCCCTCTCGCAACAGCTTCACGAGGCGCACTATCTCGACCTCCAGAAACTCTGCGTCCACCCCGAGCGCCGCGAGCCCGGCCCGGATGCGCGGCGGGTACCCGGCATGGTCCGCGCCCAAAATATCCACGGCGACGCCGTAGCCGCGCTCGTGTTTGTCGAGGTGATAGGCGAGATCGGGGGCCATGTAAGTATAGGTGCCGTCGCTCTTTACCAGCACCCGGTCCTTGTCGTCGCCAAGCCCCGATGAAGCGAGCCACAACGCGCCGTCCTCCTCGTAGGCGTGGCCGCTCTCCCGGAGACGCTCGACCACGCCGTCCACCGCGCCGGAGTCGTAGAGGCTCTTCTCGTTGAAGTAGCCGTCGAACGGGCTGCGGATGCGATCCAGGGTCTTCTTGATCCCGGCCATGCACCAGTCGGCGGCGAAGTCGCTAATAGCCGTCAGCGCCTCCGCGTCTTCAGGGGCGAGGTACCTCTCGCCGTGCTCGGCGGAGAGGTCCCGGGCTATGTCTTCTATGTACCCGCCCCGGTACAGGGCGTCCGGGTCCTCGACCGGCCACTGCGTTCCGTGGAGCGCGGCGTAGCGGACGGCGACGGACTCGCCGAGGAGCCGGATCTGGTTCCCCCCGTCGTTGAAGTAGAACTCGCGCGTCACGGGATAACCGGCCGCCGTCAATAGACGGGCGAGCGAGTCGCCGTAGGCGGCGTGGCGGCCGTGGGCCACGTGTACCGGACCGGTGGGGTTGGCGCTGACGTACTCCAAGAGCACCGGCTCGCCGCGAGTCTCCGTGGTGCCGTAGCCCTCCCGGTCCCGCAGGAGCACCGCGAGTTCCCCGCACAGCGCCTCGTCGGTAAGCCAGAAGTTCACGAAGCCGGGCCCCGCGACCTCCACGCGGGCGGCGAACGGGGCCTCCACGGTCTCGGCTATCTTCTCGGCAACCTCTCGCGGGTTGCGCCGGAAAGCCTTTGCGTTGGCGAGGGCGAGGTTCGAGGCGAGGTCCCCGTTTACCGGGTCGTTCGGGCGTTCGACGTGGACCTCCGTAAGCTCTACGCCGTACGCCTCTCTGGACGCCTGCCGGAGCGCCCCGGCGACCCTCTCCTCGAAGCTCAAATATACTCCTCGCTGTCTCTAGATCTCCGGCTATAGCAAGCCGTATGTTAGCACCCGGCGCAGATATTACGTCTCCCAGCGCCCTCTCTACCCTCTGTCCCCTCTCTTCTTACTACCAGTGATATTTCTCGCCCCGCTCTATCTTCACTCCACGGTACACCTGCTCCAGCAGCACCACCCGCGCCAGCGCGTGCGGCAGCGTTATCTCCCCGAAAGACCATGCTTCGTCGGCCCTCGCGAGCACCTCCGGCGAGAGGCCGAGCGGGCCCCCGAGCAGGAACGCCACGTGGCTGCGGCCGGCGGTGCCGTAGGACTCCAGCCTGTCGGCCACCGCTTCGGAGGCGAGCCTGCGCCCCCGCCCACGGTCCAGCGCCACGGTGTAGGCGCCGTCCGGCAACTTCTTCAGCAGCCGTCCGGCCTCCGCCGAGACAACCTCATCGGCAGAGCGGCGGTTCATGTCCTCCTCCGCGACCTCTATCACCTCCACCGGGAAGTGCCGTCGCAGCCGCTTTGCGTAGTCCTCGGCGCCCTCGGCGGCCCAGCCCTTCAACCGGCCGACCGCGACTATCGTGGCGCGGCGTATCATCGGGCGTGGCTCACGGGTTGCGGCTCATTCGACCTCGAAGAGCCTATCTCCGGCTCCTGCGGCAGAGGGCCTGGAGGAAGGCTCGTACCCCGCCGTGTAGCGGTAGACATACTCGCGCCCCGCGAGCGGCTCTCCGACCTCGATCCAGGGCGTCGGACGCCCGGCGACGGCGGCCCGCACCCGGAGGTCCGCGTGTCCGGCACTGCGGAGCACGCTCCGGGCCGTACCGCAGGCCCGGGCGGGAGAGTTGTTTTTCTCGGAGAGATGGGCGAGCACAAGGTCCTTTAGACCGTGAGGCACCAGCGCGAGCGCGGTCCCGACGGCCTGGGCGTTCGAGAGATGTCCGACCGGCGACGCGACGCGGCGCTTCAGCTCCCGCGGGTAAGAACCGCCCCACAGCCAGTCCTCGTCGTGGTTGGCCTCGATCACGGCCGCCTCCACGCCCCGCATCCGGCTCATTGCGGCCTCCGGAACTTCGCCGAGGTCCGTGGCTATCGCGGCCGCGGTCTCGCCGTCCGAGATACGCAGGCCGTAGGTCGGGGTGTCGTGGGGCACCTCGAAGAATACGGCCTCGAGAGCACCGAGCGCGAGGGCCTCCTCCGGCTCCACCAGGCGCGCGCCGAGCTCTTCTCCCACGCCCGGCGCAGAGTAGACCGGCACACCGCACTCCCGCGTCAGCCTCGGCACCCCGGCGGTGTGATCGCCGTGTCCGTGGGTGAGCAGTAGCGCCCCCACATCGTCGAGGCTCCGGCCCACGAGGCCGAGCAGCTTCACCAACTTGCGGCAGGATACGCCCGCATCCACCAGGACCCCCGGTCCCGCAGTAGGCTCGACGTAGGCGGCGTTGCCCGAGCTGCCGCTGGAGAGCACGGTCAGACGCAAAGGGTCACACGCAAAAGAAGGCGCATTGTGGTCGTAGATAGAGGATACGAGGAGACTAGCACACCACTCTGGCGTTACGTGCGTTACGCTGCCGCGCCGGTTAGCTAGCCGTGGTATCGCCCTGGATAAGCTCACCCTGGACCACGATGCGTTCCTTGTAGTCCGGCAGGGTGCAGGTCTGGAGGGTCAGAATGCTGCCGCCGCCCTCGGGCGGGTTCATCACCTGGACGTTATCCGATCCGACTACGTCCTTGCTGGTGATGCGGTACACGTACTCGCTGCCCGCGGCATCCGCGACGGTAACCTCGTCCCCGGCGGCGAGCTGGTCCAGGTCATAGAAGATCTTGTCCGAGCGAGTGCCGGGATAACCTATACGATGTCCGGCAATGTACGTGTTCGCCCCCTGCTGCCAGGGGAACCCGGTCGCCGGGACGTGGATCACGCCCTGCTTGAGCTTCTCCTCGGTGGTGGAGTCGAAGGCCGGCACTGACTCGAGGCCGAGCTTCGGGATGGTCAGGTAGAGGGTCTTGTCCTGCGGCCCGCCCGGGTCCCGGCCGAAGTTGAACGGCTTGACCGCCGGTACCGCGCCGGCGGAGGTGCCGGTCTGGATCTGCTTTACCTCGGAGCCGGTCTCCTTACCCCAGGCTTCCGGTTCCTGAAAGCCCGTGCGCTCCTTCTCGGAGAGCACGTCCTCGGGCTCTACGGCCTCGACCTCCTTGCCGGAGTTGGTCGTCTCCGGGGCGGAATCCTGGCCCTGCTGGGAGCCCTGCGCCCCTTCCGAAGAGCCCTGATCCGAGCCGCCACAGGCGGAGGCTAGGAGGATGAAAAAAGACAGGAGCAGGGCGGCGATTGCGGCCCTGCTCCTTGTGTTAGCGAATCGTGTCAAGGTTGCGGCCGGGTCGCTACTGGGCGACGCCGCCGGTGTCCGGCATCTCGGCCATGCCCATGAACGGCGCTATAGCCGCGAGGACCTGATCCTTGGTAAGCGCCTCCGGGAACGCGGTGTTCGCCGGCGGCACCACACCGATCAGGTCGTTGACGGCGACGACGTGCTCGCCCTCTATAACCTCGATGCTTCCGGCCGCGGCTAGTACCTCCGGGCTCTGGATCATCGGGCCCGCGCCGAGGTACGCACCGACGCCGACAGGCTCCAGGGTGGCAGCCGTCTCCAGAATGGCGGCCTGGCTAGCGAGCGCAGAGTCCGGGAAAGTGAACTCGGGCTTGGCGACCGGGGTTCCGCCAGCGTCCTGAATCAGACTGCTTACGGCGTCTGCGTGGGCTAGCTCGTGGTCGCGGAGGTTGGTTACCACCGCGAGAGCCTCGCCCGCGAGCATGCCGGAGTTAACCGCGAGAGTGTAGAACTCCGCCTCCAGGAACTCCAGAGTAAGAGCGAAGTTGGCTATCCCGATGTCGCCGCCACTGGTGCCGTACTGGGCGAATGCCCGCGGGGTTAGCGCCGCCGCACCGGCCGCCGCGCCAAAGCCGGCGACGGCGAGGGACTTGAAGAAGTCCTTCCGGGTCCTGGGCTGCGCCAGGGCGCTAGCCTCCGGGACGTTAATTACTGGCTTGTCCATAGCTGGTTAGTCTCCTCCCTTTCTAGAGCCCGAAGGGTGCCACTGCCTGCTGGACCTCGTTCAGAGGCAGCGCCTCTCCGAAGGCCAGGTTGTTCGATGGCACGACGCCCTGCAGAATGTTGATGGCCACCCGGTGCCGGCCCTCGGCGTTGTGGATCGAGAGCGCGGGCGCCAGGTACTCGGAGCCTATGAGCGCCGGAGCGGCACCCTGGTAAGCGCCGATACCGACCGGCTCGAAGGTGGCCGCGAGATCCAGGAACGCCGCCGGATCGGCGAACACGCCCTGCGGGAACGTGAAGTTCGGCGTAGCCGGAACCGGCTCCCCGATCTCGTTCAGTATCCCGGCCAGCGCGTCGGCGTGGGCCATCTCGTTGTCTCGGATCTCCGCGATCTGCGCCTGGGCGTTACCCGAGAACAGACCGGCGTTGACGCCCATATCGTAGAACGTGCCCTCGAGCAGCTCTAGCTGATAGGCGAGCGTTACTATCGCAGCCGGCCCGGCCGCGGCGTAACCCTCGTGCGCGGCGTGCGCCGGACGGGCCATGAAGCCTACGCCTCCGATGCCCGCCGCCGCCAGGGCCGCGCCACCGGCGGCGGTTACCTTGACGAAGTTGCGCCGCGAGAACTCCTTCTGGCTCAGGCCATCCGGAGCGAGGCGGCTCTCCGCTTCACTCATCACGCATTCTCCTCTCTTTCTTCGGCTCACAAACTCCGAATATCTTCCACTTCACCCGTCTCTACGTGTCTCGTCAGGCGCCGGATCACACCGGCTTCCTAATAATTTCCTCCCCCGGCACACGTTTCGTGCCCGTCGTTAACACTTAATCGCTAAACGTTAACATAGTATAGTGTTTGTGGTAAGGGAGATGGTTCCCGTAATCTCCAGTAGCATGGGCAGCATAGATAAAGTAGCCGAGTTGGCGCCAGGGGTTGATCCGGCCCCGGCCCCGGTTCCGTATAGCGGATATTGGCGGACAGTAATTGGCGGACAAGACCAAAAAGTATCTGCTCCTCGCGGACGAGGACCTCATCTCCCTGGTCGAGGCTGGCGACGCCGAGGCTCTGGCCGGGCTCTATGACCGGCACGGCCGTTCGGCCTACTCTCTGGCGTACAGGATGATGGGAGAGCGGCAGTCTGCGGAGGATCTCGTACAGGACTCGTTCATCAAGGTCTGGAGATCCGCCAGAAGCTACAGGGCCGAAAGAGGCAGCGTGCGCACCTGGATACTCTCCATCACCCACAACCGGGGCATAGATCACCTCCGCTCTACGGCCAGCCGCCGCAGGACCCAGGAAAGAGTCGAGGGCTCCGCCGAGACCACGCAGCAGAGCGAGGCCTTTGCCGAGACGTGGCGCAACTCCCAGCGCAGTCAGGTCCAGGAGGCCCTGAAGACGCTTCCGGAGGAACAGCTAAAGATACTGGAGCTAGCCTACTACTCCGGCTACACCCACGCCGAGATCGCCGAGATGCTCGACCTGCCGCTCGGCACGGTCAAGGGCCGCATGAGACTCGGGATGAAGAAGATCAAAGCCTTCTTCGACGCCAAGGGCATGGCGGTGCCGCTGTGAGTACCGTGAGTGAACTGTGAGCGAAATGGGCCGCATGGATCACGACCGCTTCGAGGAGCTAAAGGAGGCGTACGCCCTGGACTCTCTCTCCGAGGGGGAGCGTCAGGAGGTGGAGCGTTACCTGGCCGAGAACCCTTCCGCGCGGGCGGAGGTGGAGGACCTCTCCCAGGTAGCCGCCCTGCTCGCCCTCGCCCCCCGGGAAGAGGAGCCGCCCGCCCGGTTGCGCCGGAACCTGATGAGCCGGGTACGTTCGGAGGCAGAAGATTCGGAGAGCGGCGAGACGAGCGGTAGCGCCGAGTTCTCCGGCCGTGGCCGCGAGCACCGTGGCGGCCGGGCGCGGCGTCTTCTCGGAGCCCGGAGACTGGCGGCCGCCGCTGCCGTCGTGGCCATCGTCGGGCTCGGGGTGTGGAACGTCTCGCTCCAGTCGGAGGTGCAGGACCTCCGGGACTTCCAGATGAGCGCCTACGAGCTACAGGGCTCGGGCGAGGCGGAGTCGGCGCACGGCCAGGTCGTGGAGATAGGAGACAGGGGCGCGATGATGGTGGCGGCGGACCTTCCGAGCCTCCCGGAGGGTAAAACGTACGAGATGTGGAGCATAAAGGGGGACAAACCGGAGTCCTGCGGCCTCATCAAACCGGGCAGCGGGCTCACTGTCGAGGGAGTGGACGAGCCGCTCTCGGGGGCGGAGCAGTTCGCGATCACCGTGGAGCCCGAGGGTGGATCGGAGCAACCGACGACAGAGCCCGTGATGAGCGCGGACCTCACCAGCGGAGCTTGAGCATCCTTCCTCCTTCCGGTCCACCGTGGCCGCTGCCGTGGCCGCTGTATTTTTTCGGGGCGACTCGCGGCTTCTGTGGCGCGGGTTTTTGCCCGGCTCGGCGGCGAGGCCGGGCGTGCGGGTCCGGGTAATTCCGGGTAACAGCCCATGATCCGGCTCGGCTACCCGGCGCAGAACCTCTCGCTCCCCGCGTCCACCAACCACACGCTCCGGCTGGCCAATCTGCCGGATGCAAACCGCGTCCGGTCGCTGGTGCGGGAGAACCTCCGGGCGCTGGAGGAGATCCTGCACTGGAACGCCGGGCACGGCGTGTCGCTGTTCAGGATCGGGCAGAGCCTGATCCCCTTCGCCTCGCACCCGGACTTCCCGTACGACTGGGCCGTGGAGCACGCCCCGGATCTGGGGCGTGCCGGGAGCCTGGCGCTCTCACTCGGCGTCAGGCTCTCTTTCCATCCCGGACAGTACACCCAGCCCGGCAGCCCCAGGCCCGAGGTGGCGGCGCGCAGCGTGATGGAGCTGCGATACGTGGCCCGGGCTCTCTCTTTGATGGGCAGCCCGGACGGCGTCGTGGTGCTACACCTCGGCGGGGCCCACGGGGACCGGGAAGCCGCCAAGACCCGGTTCGTGGAGGCGCTAAGGCACGAGGAAGAGGTGCTCCGCTTTCTCGCCCTGGAGAACGACGAGCGCACCTGGACCGTGTCCGAGACGGTAGAGGTGTCCCGCCGGCTGGGCGTCCCGGCCATCGTGGACACCCTGCACCACGCGCTCAACCCCGGCGGCCTGAAGCTAGTGCAGGCCCTGGACCTAGGCCTCCCGACCTGGCGGACACGCGGCTCTAACCCGAAGCTCCACATCTCCTCCCAAGACCCCGAGAAAAAGCCCGGGGCCCACGCCTGGGCGATACACTCGGAGGACTGGTCAGGCCTCGTCGAGGCGCTGGAGGCGGTAGACAGCCGGAGCGCGGACGTTATGGTGGAAGCCAAGGGCAAGGAGTTGGGCCTGCCCGACGTCGGTGCTAGTCGGTACTAATGAGTCACGTAGAGAGCCCTGAGGGCCAACGGAGGAGACGGAGATGATGAACCCGGCGTGGGAGGAGATACGTGGGCTGCTGGGCGAGGCCCGCAACGTGGCGGTGGTTGGACTCTCCAACGACCCGTCGCGTCCGAGCCACGACGTCGCCCGGGCCCTGCAAGGCTACGGGTTCAGGATATTCCCGGTAAACCCCACCTTGAACGGTCCGGTGCTCGGCGAGAGGCCCTACGCCTCGGTGCGGGAGATACAGGAGCGGATAGACATCGTGGACGTTTTTCGCGGTAGCGAGAAGGTGATGCCCGTCGCCGAGGACGCGGTGGCGGCCGGAGCCCGGATGCTCTGGCTGCAGCTCGGCGTTATCAACGAGGAGGCGGCCTCATACGCCGCGGGCTCCGGACTGACCGTGGTATCCAACCGTTGCCTGAAGGTGGACTACGCCGCCCTGGCCGGAGCGTAGAATGAGCTTTTTCGAGGCGCGCATCTTCGGGTAAGATGAGACGCGTAACCACATGCGGTGCGCGTAACGGCGCGCAAAACACGCAAAATACGGGAAACCGGGTCGAGACCCGGAGAAGGAGGTAGGTTTGCCCCGCACCCACGCTGTAGAGCCGGAGAACGCCCCGGAGCAGTCCAAGCCACTGATCGAGGAGGCCAAGAAGGCGGCCGGAGGACAGGTGGTCAACTTCCACCGGCAGATGGCGGTGGCCCCGGCGGCCTTCAAGGGCTACCTGGACCTGGCCGGCACCCTCGCCGGAGGGGCCCTCAGCCGCAAGGATCAGGAAGCAATCGCGATAGCTATCTCGGACAAGCACGGCTGTACCTACTGACTGTCGGTCCACTCCGCAGTTGCGGAGCAGATGGGCCTCGACGAGTCCGAGCGCGGCAAGGTGCAGCGGTTCGAATCCGGTGATCCTGGCAGGGCGGCCCTGCTGAGGTTCGCCTACGAGGTAGACGAGACCCGCGGTCACCCCTCGGACGACGCGTTCGGGAGCCTCCGGGACGCCGGCTACACCGACGAGCAGACGCTCGAGATCATCGCGCACGTCGCCCTCACGACGTACTCCAACTACATGAACGACTCCATCGGCACCGAGCTCGACATACCGGTCG
Organism: Rubrobacter aplysinae; assembly: GCF_001029505.1. Taxonomy (NCBI): domain Bacteria; kingdom Bacillati; phylum Actinomycetota; class Rubrobacteria; order Rubrobacterales; family Rubrobacteraceae; genus Rubrobacter; species Rubrobacter aplysinae. Next base: position 52,978 of record NZ_LEKH01000005.1, read on the forward strand.
TCGAGCCCGTACAAGGCTCGTAGCCCACTTGCGGGGGCGGGCCTACCTGTCCGCTCCCGCACGTCTCCTACCAAAAGACACAAAAGACACGAAAGGCCGCGATGCCCCACGCTATAGGCTTCGACATCTACGGCACCCTGGTAGACCCCTTGGAGATGACCCACGAGCTCCGGGCGCTGGCCGGTGACCGGGCGGAGCGCATGTCCGAGCTGTGGCGGCAGAAGCAGATCGAGTACGCCCTGCGCCGGGGTCTGATGCGCGACTATCAGAGCTTCGGGGTGTGCACGGCCCAGGCCCTGAGATACGCTGCGGAAGCGGTGGACGTGGAGCTGCCCGAGGCCGAGGAGCGGCGGCTGCTCGAGGAGTATCAGAACCTCCGCGCCTTCGCGGACGTTGGTCCAGCCTTAGAGAAGATGAAGGCGGACGGTCACCGGATGGTCGCCTTTTCCAACGGGGTGGAAGAGACGGCGAGGACCCTGCTGGAGCGCGCCGGTATTCTGGATCACCTCGGAGGGATGGTGAGCGTGGACGACCTCGGCACCTTCAAGCCCGACCCTCGGGTATACGAGTATCTCGCGCAACGCCTACAGAGCCCGGTAGAACAGACGTGGCTGGTATCGAGCAACCCGTGGGACGTGATCGGGGCCAAGACCGCCGGTCTCAGGGCGGCCTGGATAAGGCGCTCCCCCGAGGCCGTCTTCGACCCCTGGGAGGTCGAGCCGGACCTCGTGGCCGGGGACCTGCTGGAGCTTTCGCGCTCCCTCTCTCCCGCCTCCTGAGCGGCCGGCTGGGCCGGCTACGCCGGTTATACGCCGCGCTTGTTGCCCCAGAGCAGGACGTGTAGCTGGGGCAGCATCGTGGCCTCGTTCCACCCGTCGGAGATCACCTTCTCCACCAGCCACTCGTAGCGATCCAGGAGCTTCGCGTTATCCGGCTCGGTAACGTCGTCCGGCTCCGGTCCGGGCGGGTCGTCGTTACCCACCTGCAGGTACATGGGCACGTCCGGGTGGCTATGCCCGACCTCGCGGGCATACTCGTAGTCGGCGTCGTCGAATACCACGACCTTCAGAGAGGCATGCGTATCCTTACCGGCGGCGTCGAGGCAGCGCGCGAGGCGGCTCCAGTCGGTCCTCATCCCGGAGCTCGGCGGCTTCGGGGAGACGGTCAGGTAGTCGAGAGCCGCGAACCAGTCCTTGTGGATGGTGCCCTGGGTTTCGATGGCGAAGGTGTAGCCACGCTCGCGGCCGAGCCTTATAAGCTCCCCGAGTGGCTGTATAGCCGGGTTGCCGCCAGAGAGGGTGACGAGGATCGGCTCGCCGCCGGAGAGGCGCTCGACCTCGGCGAAGACCTCCTCGGGGCTCAGGCTGCGCCACTGATCGCGGTACTCCGGCAACACGGCGAACTTCGAGTCGCACCAGCGGCACCTGTAGTCGCACCCGCCGGTACGCACGAAGACGGTCGGCTTGCCGATCACGGCCCCCTCGCCCTGTACAGTGGGCCCGAAAATCTCCGATACTGCTATCTTGTCCCGGCTGGAGCGGCTCAACGGTTAGTTCCCCGCTCCTCCGGGACGATACTCGGCCCAGGTCTTCGGGGTCTCGCTGACGCGCACGGCGGCCACCTCGGGCCAGCGGTCGGCGGCGAACTCGTAGAGGAACCGCGCTACGTTCTCGGCGCTGGAGACCGTGCCCCCGGGCAGCACGTCGTCCAGGTGCCGGTGGTCGAGCCGCTCGTCTATAAAGTGCTTCAGAGGGCTAAGCTCGCCGTAGTCGCGGACGAAGCCGTCGGCGTTCAACTCCGCGCTCTCCAGCACGACCTCCACGACGTAGTTGTGGCCGTGTATCCGGGCACAGGGATGGCCCTCTGGCAGATGATCCAGCCTATGACTCGCCGAGAACGAGAATTGCTTGGTGATCCGGTACATGGAGCTATTGTATATGCGGGGCTAGGCCCGGTACCGCGTGGGGTCTGGCACTCCGGCTCGGGCGAAGGCTTCCTTGCGCTCGTTGCAGGTGCCGCAGAGGCCGCAGTGGATGTCTCCGCCCTCGTAGCAGCTCCAGGTCTCCTCGAAGGGCACGCCGAGCCTCGCCCCGGTCCGCACGATGTCTTCCTTACCACCGCTTATGAAAGGGGCATAGAGAGACAGGCTCTCGTGGCCGAAGCCCTCGACGGCCCTGGCCTGCATGGCGGCGAACGCCTCGGTGAACTCGGGCCGGCAGTCGGGGTAGACGTAATGATCGCCGGTGTGCATCGCGGCCGCCACGAGGGCCGAGCCGTCGGTCACGGCGGCGCCGTAGGCTATGGAGAGCATGATCGCGTTCCGGTTCGGCACCACGGTTATACCCATGTTCTCGGCCGCGTAGTGGCCGTGGGGGACCTCCACGTCGTCGGTCAGGGCGGAGCCGGACAGCAGCCCGCCGACCCCCCGGATGTCCACCGCGTCGAAGCCGGCCCCGAGCCGTCCGGCGCAGCGCCGGGCATAGTCGAGCTCCTTGCCGTGGCGCTGGCCGTAGTCGAAGGCGAGCAGGCGCAGCCCGTAGCCCTGACTAGCAAGCAGGTAGGCCAGGGTAACGGAGTCGAGGCCGCCGCTTACGACGGCGACGGCGGTCTCCCCGCTGGCCTCTCTACCAGCCGCCATGTTCTCCACCGTATTCTCCGGGAGCAATCCGGGGTCTAGCCTTCTTCCCTGCCGGGCTCTTTCCAGGCCCCGGCCTCGGTCCGCTGTGAGAGCGCGAACTCGAAGCGCAGGATGTCGCCCTTCTCCGTGCCCTCGGGCAGCTCGGAGAGCGAGACCTGTAGCTCATCCTCACCCACGAGGAGCCTTGCCTGATCACCCTCCACATTGTCTACGGTCGCGGTAAGCGCCAACTCGTCCGTCCTTCATAATTTGGGTAGTGCACTGGATACGCCGCGACTATTCTATGCCACGAACCCGGGTTTGCACGGTGAGCTTTCACGGTTGGCCCGGGTGGGAGCACACGATCCGGTACGGGAAGATGGATCACGATGTCTCGCAGCCGGGTCCGGAAGGCGGGATCTCTTGCGGAAGGATGAGCTCCCGGCGGCGGACTCCTCTTCGGTGAGGGCAGGGTTCCCGCGCCGGGTCAGTGCACCGCCTTTTCCCACTTACGAGCCGGGCACGGAAGCGCCGCCAGATACACCCGGCGGCGCTCGGACCCCAGGCGGAGCCGTGCGAAGCTCTACCGCTTGCTCATCGGGACGTAGTCGGCGTCCCGGGCGCCGGTGTAGATCTGACGCGGGCGGGCGATCTTCATCTCGGAGTCGTTCAGGAGCTCGGTCCACTGGGCGATCCAGCCCGAGGTCCGCGCCACGGCGAACATCACGGTAAACATGTCGGTCGGGATGCCCATCGCCTCGTAGATCAGGCCCGAGTAGAAGTCCACGTTCGGGTAGAGCTTGCGGCTGGTGAAGTACTCGTCGTCCAGCGCCCGCTTCTCGAGCTCGATTGCTATATCCAGCCAGGGACTCTGCTTGTTGGTCGCCTCCAGCACCTCGTCCACGTCGTCGCGGATGATCCTGGCCCGCGGGTCGTAGTTCTTGTACACCCGGTGGCCGAAGCCCATGAGCCGCTCGTCGCCCCGCTTGACGCCTTCGAGGAAGTCCGGCACGTTCTCCACGGAGCCGATGCGCTGCAGCATCCGCAGCACCGCCACGTTAGCCCCACCGTGCAGCGGCCCGTACAGCCCGGCTACGCCCGCTCCGATGGCCGAGTACGGGTCCACCCGGGAAGACCCGGCCACCCTCACGGCGGCGGCCGAGCAGTTCTGCTCGTGATCGGCGTGCAGGATGAACAGCTTGTCGAGAGCCCTTTCGAGGCGCGGGTCCGGCTCGTAGCGCGGCTCGGCCATCTTGAACAGCATGGAGAGGAAGTTTCCGGCGTAGGAGAGGTCGTTGTCCGGGTAAACGTACGGCAAACCGAGGCTGCGGCGATAGGAGAACGCGGCGAGGGTCGGGATCTTGGCGATCAGGCGCACCGCCGCCATGTAACGCTCGCGCTCGTCGTCTATGTTCGCCGCGTCGGGGTAGAAGGTCGAGAGCGCGCCCACGCTGGAGAGGAGCATGCCCATGGGATGGGCGTCGTGCCAGAAGCTGCCCATGTGCTCCTTGATGTTCTCGTGCACATATGTGTGGTGTGTAATGTCGTGGGCCCACTGATCGTACTGCTCCTGGTTCGGCAGGCTGCCGAAGATGATCATGTACGCCACCTCTAGATAGGTGGAGTGCTCGCAGAGCTGCTCTATAGGGATTCCCCGATGCTCGAGGATACCCGCGTCGCCGTCTATGTAGGTAACGGCGCTACGACAGGCTGCGGTATTGGTAAAGCCCGGATCGTAGGTCATCATTCCGAAATCGTCTTCGGAGACCTTGATCTGGCGCAGGTCCATCGCCCTCACGGTGCCGTCCGTGACCTCGACGTCATAGCTCTTACCGGTGCGGTTATCCGTTATGGTAAGGCTGTCGTTGCTCTCCGTCGTCGAGTCAGCGCCGCTACCCGTGCTCTGCAAACCGTCCGTCACCTCTACCGCCCCTTCCTTAACTTCTTTAAGCCTGCCTCGTCCCTTGGCAGGGAACAAAACTTTCGGAGTACCCGGGCTTCAGAAGCCTTGTACTCCGAGATATCCAACTTACCCAATTATCGCTCACCAACCACAAAACGGAAAGCACCTCCCCCGAACAGACCCCGAACAGACCCCGAATCCCCCGGTCTGCGGCCACGGGAGTCTCTCCAGAGCCCGGCCGTAACCCAACCATAACCCGGTAAAACACGCCGGAAACACCCGATCTACTGCCACCTAAGCCCGCTACCAGAAGCAGGCAAACACTCGCCGGCTACCCACCACACCGCCCCCGCCGGCCCAGCTAGAAACCCCAACGTCCGTGCACCTCTCCCGGCTTCTTTTCCAGCTACCCTTTGGCTCTATTCGAGTGCGCTCCGGCAGCCCGATCGTGACCCGTAAGCAGGCTACCCGGGCGTTGCATAATAATTCTTAAAACTTGAAACGGAGTGGCATATCCTTATACTGTCCTCTAACTACTTCCCGCTCGGATTCGAGGGATCGCCGTAGGGAAGCCGAATCGGGGACGATTCAGAGCATCGTCCAGAGATCCCGCAGGCGACCAAAGGAAGGTACATGGGAAGATTACAGGAGCATTTCAGGCAGCACACCAACCCGCCGGTGTTCTTCATCTCGGCGGCGGTGGCCATAGCGTTTGTCTTGTGGGGAGTGCTGGCCTCCGGTAGCCTGGGAACCGTGGCGGGAGGCGTGTTCGCCTGGATCGGCGAGTACGCCGGATGGTGGTACATGCTAGCCGCGAGCGCCTTCTTGATCGTGGCGCTATTTTTGGCGTTCAGTAAGTTCGGAAGCGTAAAGATGGGCCCGGATGACGCTAGACCAGAGTTCGGGACTTTCGCGTGGTTCTCGATGCTCTTCACCGCCGGCATGGGCATCGGGCTCGTGTTCTTCGGCGTGAACGAGCCCGTGAGCTTCCTCACGGACCCGGCCGCTCCGGTCGGCGAACCCGGAACCGCCGGTGCGGCAGTGGAGTCGTTCAGGTATACGCTCTTCCACTGGGGCCTGCATCCGTGGGCGATCTACGTCGTACTGGGTGCCGCGCTCGGGTACTTCGCCTTCCGGCGCGGCCTACCTTTGAGGCCTTCCTCGGCTTTGTACCCTCTCATAGGCGATAGGATCCACGGCAGCGTCGGAAACGTCATAGACATCCTGGCCGTGTTCGGCACCCTGTTCGGCCTGGCCACCTCACTCGGGCTCGGTGCGGGACAGATCTCCGCCGGTCTTAGCAGCACGCTCGGTACGCCGGACAACGTCTGGGTGCAGGTCGCCGTTATCGCCACGCTGACCCTGATCGCCGTGGGTTCGGTGTTATTCGGCATTGATAAGGGGATCCGGCGTCTGTCGCTGGGTAACCTCGTTCTGGCTGCCATCCTGGCCGTAGTGGTGTTCGTCGTAGGTCCGACGCTGGTCATACTGCAGTACTTCACCTCGGGTCTCGGCAACTACCTGCAGACGCTACCGCAGACCAGCTTCAACATGTTCCCCGGAAACGCCGCCGCCCAGGAATGGAACGCCGGCTGGACCATCTTCTACTGGGGCTGGTGGATGTCGTGGTCACCGTTTGTCGGCATGTTCATCGCCCGCATCTCCTACGGCCTGACCCTGCGTAAGTTCATCGTGGGCGCCATGATCGCCCCGACCCTGGCCTCCACTGTGTGGTTCGCCATCTTCGGCGGTGGCGCAATGAGCCTCGTCGTCAGCGGCGGCAACCAGGCCCTCGCGAACGCCGACAGTACCAGCGCCATGTTCACGTACCTGAGCGCGCTGCCGATAGCCGGAGTCCTCGCGACGGTGCTCTCACTCCTTGCCATCGTGGTAGTGGCCCTGTTCTTTGCGACTTCCTCGGACTCCGGCTCGTTGGTCGTAGACATCCTCACTAACGGCGGCGACCCGAACCCGGACTGGAAGCAGCGTCTGTTCTGGGCGGTAGCCGAGGGTACAATAGGCGCGATCCTGCTCGTGGCCGGTACGTTCGCGGGCGGCGATCCACTAAGCGCCCTGCAGTCCGCCTCCGTATCCGCCGGGCTGCCGTTCTCGATAGTCCTCGTGCTGGTGGCCATAGGTCTCCTAAAGGGACTCTCCGAGGAGAGGGCGGAGCAGGCCGCGCCCGAGCCGGGCAGGTCCGCCACTCCTCATCCCGGCGGCGCCCGCACCTCGGGCCGCGCCACCGCGCCCCAGCAGGTGCAGCAGATGAGCTCGGAGAACCCCACGGAAGGCGGAAACCGCAGCAGCTAGCTCATACCGCAGGCGACTACAAGCGGCTACAGGCACGGCGTGCCGGACACGCCGGCTAGAGCTAGAGAGACCGCCCGTTGCGCAAAGCGTGCAACGGGCGGTCTCTTTCCGTTAAACTCGAAAACGTGGGACACAAGGATGAGTAGTTGCTAGAGGCCGGATCTGGCAGACAGGAGGATTGGGATATGGCTCGGAGAAACCCTTTCAGGGGGTTCACGGACCTCATCAGCGAGACAAACCGCGCGACGGAGAACTGGATGACCGGCACTAACGCGTCGTCCGAAGACCCCAAGCAGGGTCAGGCGACGGCCTGGGCCCCGGTAACGGACATCTTCACCCGGGGCGAAGACATGGTAGTGCGGTGTGACCTGGCGGGCGTGATGCGCGAGGACCTCGACATCACTCTCTCCAACGGAATCCTCACCATCTCGGGCGAGCGCCGGGTCCCCGAGGACGAACGCGACTCCTCCTTCTACGTTAGCGAGCGCAACTACGGGTTCTTCAGGCGCAGCATGAGCCTCCCCGAAGGCGTGGGCGAGAAGGACATAGAGGCGCTGTTCGAGGAAGGCGTTCTGGAGGTCGCGATCACGGGTGGAGCCCAGCTACCCTCGCCCCGCCGCATCCAGATAGGCGGCTCGGGCACCTAGAGGACATGAAGCTCCGGGTATCAGAGCTTTAGGGTATTCACGGCAGGGGCCAGCTGGCACGGAGTCGGCTGGCCCCTTTTTAACTTTCGAGAGTCGAGCCAGAGTAGGGTCCGCCCCGTGGCGGCAGGCCCGCGCGGCCGCGATTATCCGCCGGCCTCGAACATCACCTCACCGGTTTTTACTCTCTTCCTTTTTACGCCGGAGACTCTAAACTCGTCGGCGTTTGCGACCACCACCGGGGTAATCGGGTCGTAGCCTGTGGAGCGTATGGTCTGGAGATCCATGCAGACTATGGGCCGTCCGGCCTCCACGACGTCACCCTCGGCGGCGAGCTTTTCGAAGCCCTTGCCGGCAAGCTCTATAGTGTCAAGCCCGAGGTGCACGATCAGCTCCATCCCGCCGCTTCCGCAGTCGGCGAGCAGGCCGAACGCGTGGCCGCCTTCGAATAGCTTGGTGAGCCTGCCGGAGACCGGCGCCACCACCTCTCCGCCCTCATCCGGTACTATAGCGGCCCCCTCGCCCGCCATGCCTCCAGAGAACACCTCGTCGGGCACCTCGCTCAAGGGCACGACACTCCCGCTCACCGGGGCCAAAACCTCCAAGGAAGATCCTTTCTCTACGAGTTCCGGGACGGCGCCCATCATCACACGGCGACAGGATTCACGGCACGACCGCGGTATGATCATGGCGCAGCCGGGGCACGCCCCTCCACACCGCGCCGCCCCTACAGGCCGGAGACTCTAGCATCAACTCCGTCTCCGGTGCAGATAGGGTACATATAGGAGACCACGCGAGGGCCGGTGGCGGGTTCGGGTGTGATCCGTGCTGTAGTAACATCTTCTGCCAGTGAGTCCTCCCGCCCGAAAAGTTCCCGTAACGGTAGCTAGAGAGGTGACACCGGCTCTTGCAGGAGCGGCTCTAGCCCTGCTGTTCGCCACGTTGTACCTGGGTACCCTGGCCCCCACCGTCCTCTACTTCGACTATCCGGAGATGTTCGACTCCGCCATGTTACAGGCCGCGGCTCCGGTGCTCGGCCTCGGTCACCCGACCGGGTACCCGACGTACATGATGCTGGCCCACCTGTTTACCTACCTACCGGTGGGTGACGCGGCGTACCGGGTCAACCTACTCTCCGCCGTGGCTGGCGTCGTGGCGGTCGTGCTGGTGTACCTGGTCGGGCTCAGGCTTACCCGGCGCGTCGTCGCGGCCGCGGCCGGTGCGCTCGCGTTCGGGCTCGCGCCCATCTTCTGGAGCCAGGCAGTTATCGCCGAGGTTTACACGCTGAACGCCGTCTTCATAGCCTCCGTACTGTACGTGTTGCTGGCGTGGCGAGATAGCGGGCGTGACCGTCACCTGCTGCTCGCGGTTTTTCTGATGGGGCTCTCGCTAACCCACCACCTGACGAGCGCCCTGATGTTGCCGGCGACGCTGCTCTTCGTGTACCTCACGGACCGGAGCCGGTTGCGGAGCGCCGGGCTCTGGATCAGGGGTACAGGGCTCTTCGTCCTCGGGCTGCTGCCATACCTGTATTTGCCGGGCCGGGCCGCGGCGGACGCCCCGCTCAACGAGGCCGACCCTTCGAGCGTCGAGCGTTTCCTGCTGCTGGTTAGCGGGGGCAGCTTTCTGCTGAAGAACCTGCTCGACGTCACTGGTAGTGCCCCGGCGGGGTCATCCGGCGGCTCGCGCCCGGATCTATGGCACGGTCTAGGTGAGGCCGGGGCCCGGGCGCTGGAGAGGCTCGCCCCTACCGGAGTTTACGTGGTGGGCCAGTTCCCGGCGCTGGTCCTGGTTGCCGGAATAGCGGGGCTCTCGTACCTCCTGGTCACGGACCGGGCTATGGCGGCGATGCTGGGCATCCTCTTTCTCGGCTGGCTCGCCCACGCTCTGGCGTATACCGTCTCGGACTTCTACGTGTTCTTTATCCCGGCCTATCTGATCTTCGGTCTGTTCGTGGCCTGCGGTACGGGACTTCTCATGCGGGAGACGGAATCTCTGACCCGCCGGATGTCTCGCCGGAGCGGCACCGCGCTCGTGGCCGGTCTCTGCGCGCTCGTGCTCGCCATTCCGCTGGCGCGGGCCCCGGAGACGTACGCCGCAGAGGACCGGAGCGGGGACTACCGGGGGCGCGAGATCCTGGAAACCGTCGCGGCCCAGGCCGAGCCCGACGCCACCATACTGCACCACCGCAGCTCGCTGTGGTATCTGGTGCTGGTCGAGGAGAGGAGGCGGGATCTCACGCTCGTGGACCCATTCGAGACCTCCTGGGTCCGGCAGACCGACCTCGTGTGGCCCGACGACCTGGACGCCGGAGAGTCGGCCTCCCGCTACGGAACGGGGGATCTCTCGGGCGTGGATTCGGCCAGGATCGCCACCCGTAAAGGCCCCGTCTATCTGCTGAATCAGGGGACGGAGGACGTGGGCGAGTTCCGGGAGGCGGGGTTCAAGGTAGAGCCGGTGGATGAGAACGGAGTGCTGTACGAGCTAATACCGGGCAAAGGCACCAAGGAAGCACGGGGCGGGCGGTCGTCGTGATGATGTCGGGTGTATCGCATACACTATCCGGCGACGGTATCCTGGTTACGGCCAGAGACGAGGTTCGCGAAGTTCGCGGGGTAAGACGTTGATTCGAGGGATTCGAGGTGAAGTTCCGCGGAAAAAGCCCGGTGCGAGGCGTAGCCGCCACCTTGGTGGCGCAGCGGTCTTCGTCCTGCTCGCGGCCGTGACCCTGCTGGTGTATCCGGTCCACAACCTCGCGGGAGGCCTCTCCCGGGACGGGGCCATCTACCTCTACAGCGGCCAGCAGCTACTCGAAGGCGTACCACCCTACGTGAGCGTCTTCGACCACAAGGGGCCGCTCACGCCCATGATCTCGGCCCTCGCGCTCCTGGTCGCCAAGCTCTTCGGCGCCTCCCAGGTCGTTACGGTCAGGGTGATATTCCTGATCTGCGGGTCACTGACAATCGCGGCGGTTTACTTCCTGAGCCGCCACCTCCTGCGGTCCATGAGCGGTGCCGTGTTCTCCACGCTAACGTTTATCGGGTTCTTCTCCTTTGCCCGGTACGCGGTCGCGGAGCCGGAGGCCAAGACGCCGATGCTGCTCTTCCAGTCGCTCTCGCTGCTGTTTACCTTGCAGAAACGCTGGTTCCTCGCCGGGCTCTGTGGCTCTCTGGCGGCGCTCGTGTGGCAGCCGATGGCCGTGTTCGCCCTCGTAACCGTTCTCTTGGCGGCGGCCCGTCCGGGCGATGCTGGTAGACGCGCGGCCCTGTTCAGGGCCGTCGGTGGGGTGGCGGTCCCTGTGGCCGTCGTGCTGGTGTGCTTCTATCTCTGGGGGGCGCTCTATGAGCTGTTGAACGGCACCATAATCTTCAACCTCCTCTACCTGGACCAGGAGCGGCTCTCACTGGTAACCCAGATACTCGACGCCGCACAGGCGATCTTCGTGGGCTATAGCTCCCTGCTGGTCCCGCTGACGATAGCCTCCATGCTCGTGATAGCCGTCGCGGGGTTCGCGGCGGTGATCCGGCTCTACGTGGTGAGGATCAACCGCATAGTCACGACGGGTGAGCCGGTGAAAGAGCTGCTGGACAGCCGGTATGCCCCGCTGCTCCTCTCGCTACCGTTCCCGGTTGCGTGGTCGCTTTTGGACTTCCAGGGCTACCCGGACTTCTACGTCTTCCTCCCCTACGTCGTGGTCGGCTTCGGGGGGGCTCTGGATCTGGCCGTGCGCCGCATATCGCGCAGGTACCGCCTGTCATACCGCCTGTCTCTACTAGAGGCCCGGAAGGTGGTATCGGGGGGCTTTATGACGGCGCTCGTCCTCGTCGCGCTGGTAAGCTCGATGATAGTCGTGAGCCCGGCGCAGCGGGCGAGCTCCCTGAGCATCCAGGAAGACAGCCTGAGCCCCACGGACCTCCAGGATCAGCGCCAGGCGGCCCGTGAGATCGAGCGCAGGTACGGCGAGGACGCCCGGATAGTCTCTATCGGCGTGCCGCAGCTGTTAGTACTGCTGCACGAGACGAACCCGAACCCCTACGCTTTCGTCATCCGGGGTATAGACCAGGAGATAGCCGAGACCACGCCCGGCGGCTTCGACGGCTGGCTGCAAGAGCTACGGGGCTACGACCCGGACGTGATCGCCCTCGGCCCGACCACCGGCGACTACGAACCCTTGCTCCTCAGGTGGCTCAACGACAACTACAAGCGAGAGCAGATCGGACCCTGGACCCTCTACGTCGAGCCCGACCGGGCAAGAGGAGGTCTCGCCGAGCCTGGTCTCCCGGACGGCTCTAAGCCTCAGATCCGGGAGATATCGAGCGTGGACACGTGAAGCCAGCCTACCCAGCGCCTTCGAAATGCCTCAATGCAGGGAAGGCAGGGTATTAATTTAGCTCGCTACTTTATCTCGTCACGCCAAGCGCCTCTCTTTCGCCGTTGACGGCGGCCTGGGCCGCGGCTAGCCGGGCCACCGGCACCCGGTAGGGCGAACAGGAGACGTAGTCCAGCCCCGTCTCGTGGAAGAAGCGGATGCTCTCCGGGTCGCCGCCATGCTCGCCGCAGACGCCCAGCTTAATGTCGGGGCGGGACTCGCGGCCACGCTTGCAGGCCATCGCCACCAGCTCGCCTACCCCGTCCTGATCCACCGTCTGAAACGGGTTCTTCTCCAGAATGCCGCCCTCAAGGTAGCTGGCGAGGAAGGCGCTCTCGGCGTCGTCGCGGGAGAGGCCGCAGGTGGTCTGGGTGAGGTCGTTGGTGCCAAAGGAGAAGAAGTCGGCCTCCTGGGCTATCTCGTGCGCCACGACGCAGGCTCGCGGTAGCTCTATCATGGTGCCGATCCTGACGGGAGACTCCGGCCCGAGGACCTCGCCTACAACGGCCTCGATCTCGGTCCGGATCCCGGCCAGCTCGGTCCTGAAACCGACGAGCGGGACCATGATCTCGGCGATGGGATTCAGGCCTTTCTCCCTAGCATTCTTCGCGGCTTCGGCTATCGCCCTGGCCTGCATCCGGTACAGCCCGGGGCGAACGATCCCGAGCCTGCACCCCCTCAGGCCGAGCATCGGGTTCGCCTCTTCCAGACTCTCCACCACCCGCAGTTGCCGTCTTATCTCGGTGGCTTCGCTGGACTCCTCATCCCCGAGTTCGGCGAGCCTCTCGTAGAGATCCACCGAGTCCGGCAGGAACTCGTGCAGCGGCGGGTCGAGCAGCCTTATGGTGACCGGCAGGCCGTCCATCTCCTCCAGAATGCCCTCGAAATCGCCGCGTTGTAGCGGTTCGAGCCTGGAGAGTGCGTCGGTGGTCGCCTCGTCGGTGTCCGAGAGGATCATATCCCGCACGATCTCCAGCCGGCCCTCTTGCATGAACATGTGCTCCGTCCGGCACAACCCAATACCCTCTGCGCCGAGCGACCGTGCCCGGTTCGCGTCCTCCGGCGTGTCGGCATTCGCCCTCACGCCCAGATCCCGGGTCTCGTCCGCCCAGGCGAGCAGCCGCTCCAGATCCCCGCTCATCTCGGGCTCGACCAGCGGCGCGGCGCCCTCCACCACCCGGCCTGTAGAGCCCTCGATGGTGATGGTGTCCTCTCCGGTAAATGTCTTGCCGTCTATGCTAAAGCCTCCTGCAGAGGAGTCGATCTTCAGCGCCTTGCAACCGGTCACAGCCGGGATACCGAGCCCCCGGGCGACGACGGCGGCGTGGCTCGTCATGCCTCCGAGAGCCGTGAGAGTCCCTTTTGCGCGTACCATGCCGTGTACGTCGTCGGGGGTGGTCTCCTTGCGCACCAGGATGACGCTCTCTCCGGCACCACCGCGTTCTTCGGCCTCATCTGCGGAAAACACCACCTTTCCGGTGGCAGCGCCCGGAGAGGCGGGCAATCCCTCGGCGAGTATCTCCAGCTCGGCCTCGGGGTCTATGTAGGGGTGGAGCACCTGGTCCAATTGGCTCGGGTCTATCCGCGTTACGGCCTCCTCGCGGCTGATGATGTCTTCCTCGGCCATCTCGCGGGCGATCTTGAGCGCGGCGGCCGCCGTGCGCTTGCCGCTGCGAGTCTGGAGCATATACAGCTTGTCCCGCTCGACGGTGAACTCGATATCCTGCATGTCCCGGTACTCGTTCTCCAGCCGCCGCATGGTTTCGAGTAGCTCCCCGAAGGCCCGGGGTAGGAACGCCTCCATCTCCGCGATCGGCTTTGGAGTGCGGATTCCGGCCACCACGTCTTCGCCCTGGGCGTTGAGTAGAAACTCGCCCCAGAGGCCCTGATCCCCGGTTGAAGGATCGCGGGTAAAGACGACGCCCGTGGCCGAGCTGTCTCCCATGTTGCCGAAGACCATCGCCTGTACCGTAACGGCAGTCCCAGAGTCGTCCGGGAGATCGAACTCCTTGCGGTAGGAGATTGCGCGCGGAGTGTTCCAGGAGTCGAAGACCGCCTGTATAGATAGCTCTAGCTGCTCTCTGGGATCCTGCGAAAAAGAGCTCCCGGTCTCGTCTTCGACGACCCGCTTGTAGCGCTCTATTAGCCCCTTGAGATCCTCTGCGGAGAGATCCGTGTCGTCCTCCGCCCCGGCCTCTATCTTTAGAGATTCTAGCTCCGCTTCGAACTTCTCGTGTTCCACCTTTAGGACCACGTCGCCGAACATCTGGATAAATCGCCGGTAAGAGTCGTAGGCGAAACGTTCGTCTCCGGTGCTGGCAGCGAACCCTTCCACCGCAGCATCGCCCAGTCCCAGGTTCAGGACGGTATCCATCATCCCCGGCATGGATACGGTGGCCCCGCTGCGAACCGAGACCAGCAGAGGGTCCTCCGAGTCCCCGAGCCGCTTGCCAGCCGACTCCTCCAGCTTACCGAGCTGCCGCTCTACCTGCTCGACGATCTCACCGGAGAGCCCGCCCGCCGCCATATAGTCCCGGCAAGCCTCAGTGGTAATGGTAAAGCCCGGCGGCACCGGCAGGCCCAGGCTGCTCATCGCCGCGAGCCCGGCCCCCTTGCCGCCCAAAATCTCCTTCGAGGCTAGCGCCTGCTCGGAGCCCTCGGAGAACTCGTACGCGAATGTACCCCTCGCAACGGTCATGGTATCCCTTTCCCCTTACCGGCGAGCCCGGAGCCTGATCCACCCTGATTTACTGGATCAGGCATTCTTGTCAGATATCCCGCAGCCCCTTCTCTATACCGGGTTTCCGATAACTTGCGGGCTCTAGCCTCTCACTCCGGCTCGCCGTCGAGAGTTTCGGCCAGAGTCCACCGGTCTCCGGGAGGAAGCCGGCTCGGTCGCTTTGCCGACCTGAACCGGCCTTCTCCCAGGCCTCTCCTTATAAACACGCACTCACTACGAATCATTCCCCGCGAATCCGGTACTTCAGATCTCGGACACCACCTTCTTCGCCTTGGGGATGGAGGGCGCGCTCATAGAAAGCTCTTTGACCCCGAGCTCCACGAGCCTCGGTATGAGCTCGGGGTCGGCGGCGGCCTCTCCGCAGACCCCGGCCCATATGCCAGCCTCCTCGGCGGCCTTACAGGTCATGCCTATCAACTTGAGCACGGCGGGGTGGTCCGCACCCTGGAAGTGCCGCAGGCGCTCGTTGCCCCGGTCAGCGGCCAGGGTGTACTGAACCAGGTCGTTGGTGCCGACGGAGAAAAAGTCCACCTCCCGGGCTATCTCCGCGGCGCACAGCGCCGCCGCCGGGGTCTCTACCATCACCCCGACATCCACGGAGCCGAACTCGACGCCTTCTTTCTTGAGCTCACCCCGGCACTCGTCCAGGAGGCTCCGCGCCGAGCGCACCTCCTCGGAGTTCACGATCATGGGGAACATCATCTTGACGTTGCCGTGGGCAGCGGCCCTCAGGAGTGCCCTTAGCTGGGGCTTGAAGAGCTCGGGCACGTCCAGGCACATCCTTATGCCACGCCACCCGAGGAACGGATTCTCCTCTTCGGGCTGCTCCACGCCGGGCAGATCCTTGTCTCCCCCGACGTCCAGGGTGCGGAAGACGAGCGGCTTCTCACCGAATGCCTCGGCGGCACTGCTGTACACCTCGTACTGCTCTTGTTCCGTGGGTAGCTCGTCGCGCTCCATGAACAAGAACTCCGTGCGAAAGAGCCCGACGCCTTCCGCCCCCCAGTCAAGGGCCTCCTTGGCCTCGTCCGCGGAGCCCAGATTCGCGGAGATCTCGACGCGCCGGCCGTCGCTGGTGCGGCCCTCGACGCTTTTGTACTCCTCCAGGGCGGCCCGCTCTTCTTCCAGGCGCTCTTTGAGGCGCTGTATGTCTTCCAGGGCCTCGTCGTCCGGGTCGGCTATGGCGTAGCCCTCGCCGCCGTTTATGGCCACGGTCTCGACGTCGAGGGCTTCTTCGAGGTTGACGCCCACGCCGACCACGGCCGGGATGCCCATCGAACGCGCCATGATCGAGACGTGAGACGTCTTCGAGCCCTCGGCGGTTACGAAGCCCAGGGCCATGCCTTTCGGGACCCGCGCCGTGTCGGACGGCGCGAGGCTCCGGGACAGTATTACGGACGGCTCCTGCAGGGCTTCCAGACTCGCGAAGGTGTCGCCCGTGATCTCGACGGCTATCTGGCGTACTACGTCGCGCACGTCGTCGGCCCGGGCGGCCATGTACGAATCCTCCATGCCGGCGAACATCTGGGCGTACTCCTCGCCCACCGCGAGCACCGCCGACTCGGGGCTCTCCCCGTTTCTCACGCGCTCCGCGACGCCTTCGGCAAGCTCCGGATCCTGGGCGAGCTCGATGTGGGCGTCGAAGATCGCCGCCTCGTTATCGTTGCCGTTATCGCGCATCTTCTCCGCGGTCTCCGAGAGCTTCGGGACGACGGACTCGACCGCGTTGTCGAAGCTTTGCACCTCCTCTTCCTCGGTGCCGGGGACGATGGTCTCGCGCTCCGGCTTGAACTCTCCGGGGCTGTGTACGAAGACCGGACCCACGGCCACGCCCTCGGATGCCGCAACGCCGGTGAGCTTGCCCTTGAGTTCCATGAGTAATCCCTTCCCTAAGCCTACGTGTCTTTCCCTTCCGCGCTATCTTCCTATGTGGCCTCCGTAATGAGGGCCGCCAACCGGTCTACCGCCGACTCTTGGTCGTCGCCCTCGGCCCGGATAACGAGCTTATCTCCCTTTTTAGCGCCGAGGCTCATGAGGTTCAACGAGCTCTTTGCGTTGGCCTCGGTACCATTTTTTACGACTTTTATATCCGAGCTGTACTCCTTGGCCGCCTTTACGAACTCCGCGGCCGGGCGGGCATGGAGCCCCTCTTCGGGTACTATCGTGACCTCTTCTTCCTTCACCGCGCGCTCCCTTCTATCTTTTTTCTATCTCCTCGAGTACGAGCTCGACTAGCGGGTGATCTTCTGAGATACCGGCACACTGAGCAAGCGTCGCGCGTTCTCCGCCAGAGTGGATCATCTCCTGCAACTCTACCGCCTCCTCGTCTCCAGAGTCCTCGTAGCGCAGCACGGCACCGATCACCTCCGCCAGGTGTACGGGCTCCACGCCACGCTCAAGTAGCTGCGACGCCGGTGATACCAGGCGCTCCTCGCGGCCCAGCTTGCGGATCGGCGTGCGTGCCACCCGGGTAACGTCGTCCGAGATGTAAGGGTTGCGAAAACGGGCCAATATCTTGTGCTTGTACCGGTCGTGATCTGCCTCGTCGAAGTCGTGCTTCTCCACCAGCAGACGCCCGGTCTCACCCAGCACCCCGAGCACCTCTTCCCGCAACGAGTCATCCTCGACGCTTTCGGCGATGGTGGACCAGCCACGCGCGTAACCAAGGTAGGCCACCGCCGCGTGTCCCGTGTTAACGGTAAAGAGCTTCCGCTCGATGTATGGTGCCAGCTCGTCTACGTACGTGATCCCCTCGACGTCCGGCCTCTCGCCCTTTATCCGGGACGTCTCGACCACCCACTCGTAGAACGGCTCGACGGAGACGTCCAGACCCTCGTTACTCTGCTCCGGCACGATCCTGTCGACCGCCGAGTCAGGGAAGGCCGAGACGCGCTCTACGTCTCCGGCGCTCTCCTCCGGGACGTGCTGCATAACGTACCCCCGCAGCGCCTCACTGCCGCCGACCATGTTCTCGCAGGCTATTACGTTTACGGGCGGCGCACTGGCGCGAGCGCGTTCGGCAAGTCCGTCCGCGATTATCCCGCTAATCGCGGGCAGGACGTTCGGGCCCACGGCGGTCGTGACGAGATCGGCGCCCGCCACTCTCTCGACCACCGCCTCTTTATCGTTCCCGGAGTGCAACGCGGTAACCCCGTCCACGGGAATGCGCTCTCCAGACTCGTCGGCCAGGATCACGTCGTAACGCCGTTCCTTTTGCAGGGCGTCCACGATCTTGTCCTGTACGTCCACGAAGGTGATCTCATACCCGGCCCGGTTCAACACCTGGCCGATAAACCCCCGGCCGATGTTGCCGGCACCGAAGTGTACGCTCCGCATCTAGGCCACGTCTTCGAAGAACGCCATCAGCTCCTCCTTGCTCTGTGCGTGGACGATCTTGTTTACGTTCTCCTCGTCCGAGCACACCAGCGCTATGTTGGAGAGGATCTCCAGGTGCTCGTCGCCTTTACCGGCTATCCCGACTATCAGCTTCGCGACGTTACCATCGCCGTACTCCACACCTTCGGGGACGGTGATGATAGAGAGCCCCGACTGCGACACCCACTGTTTGGAGTCGCTGGTTCCATGAGGGATGGCCACCGCGTTACCCATGAACGTCGAGACCGACTCCTCCCGCTCGAACATCGAGTCTATGTACTTTTCCTCGACGTGGCCGTTCCCCACGAGCAGCTCGCCGGCGCGGCGTATAGCTTCCTCCTGATTGCTCAGGCTGGCCCCCAACACTATGTTCTCCTGACTCAGTATCTCTGACATCCGCAAGCTCCTTTCACGAGTTTTGTGCATTCTGTAAGTACCGGAGGATCCTCGGTCCTACGATAGTTTGTCGTGTAGATAGCGGCCAAAGATATTTTCGAGCACCTCCACTATGCGCTCCTCGGAACCGGACTCGAACGCTTCACGCTCCGCGGGCTGCTCGACCATCGCGACCGAGATCTCGCTGATGGCCTCCAGGGCCACGGGAGACAGGCTCATCGGCGCCACCATCAACAGGCTCCTGTGAATATCCATGTCGGCATCATCCAACCCCTTTATCTCTAGAGGCTCGTCTTCGAATGCATGTACCGAGAACGATGGCCGGGAGACGGAGCCGTCGCGGGCGTGAAACAGGGCCAGCGTGGTATCCGGTATACCCACGCCCCCGAGCTCCATCCTCGAGATCAGGCTACCCTCCAGGCTCTGTGGGTGCGTGACGAGCCCTCTACCAGCGAGGGAGGCGCACATCTTCCGAACCGCCTCGGTGAGCGATCCTTCCGCCTCGTGCTCGGCGAGAAACGCCTCGTCCACTAGCTCGGCCACGACCTGCGTCGCCTCCACCATCCGGTGGAACCTCTCCTGACCGCCACCGAAGACCTTCAGGGACTCGAAGGCGGCCCGGTTCGACGGCCGGGCGCTGATGCTCTTCTCCCTGAGATGGCCCCGTATCCGCTCCACCTCATCGCCCGAGAGAAACGGCTGTACCTGTACGTAAGAATCATCGGGTATAGGCAGCGGCACGGTGGAGATGATCAGGTCGAAGCCGCCGGTATCCAGCTCGCCCAGCTCAAAGAGCGAGGAGTTTTTTATGGTCTGTATCTGGGGGAAAGACGTCTCTAGCCGGGAAGCGAGCATCCGGGAGGTTGCGATACCGCTGGAACAGAGTACCAGTACGTGCCGGGGAAAGCCCCCCTGGGCGCGGTCCAGGGCCGCCCCGAAGTGCATGGCGACGAACCCGACCTCCTCCTCCGGGACGTTCTCCTGTACGAACACCCGCTTCATACCCTGGCTAACCAGCTCGAATAGCGCCGGATAGTCTTGCTTTACCTCCGCGAGTAGCGGATTGTGGATGCCCATGCTCTCTTCGAGCCGCTGTATGGCCCGCCCTATGTGCGCGAGAAGTCCCGTATACAGAGGGCTGTCGTCTCCAAGCTCTACGGCGGTCTGGTCTTCCACGTAATGGATCAGGGCCTTCACCTGAGAGGCTATCTTTATGTCGGCGGTCTCGAAGTAGTCTTTTAGAGACTCGTCCTCCCGGAGCTTGGTGCCGCGTAGATGCATGGTCACGTAACCGATCTCCTCGGCAGGTAACTCCAAGACAAAGCTCTCTTCCAGGCTTCTAACTAGGCTCAGGGCGTAAGCGTACTCCTCCGTATTTTGAAGTCTCCCCAGCATCCCGCCGCTCATCTCGATCTCCCCTCCCGAAAGACGCCGCTCGACCATCAACGCGACGTGGACGGTCAGGCTGGCGAAGGCGCTGTCGGTTATGGGGTACGGAAGGGTACGGGCAATCTCCTGGGTCAGCGCTCTAACTTTCCGCAGGCGCTCCTCATCGATGAGTTTCATCAGGCGCCCCGTCACACCGCTCGTCTGCCGCACCGGAGACTGGCTTTCGACCCTTACAGACTCTTCAAAGTCTGAAGAATCCCCCTCGGACTCACGGGGACGGGGGAGCAGAGCAGTCTCGTCCAGGCTCTCGAACACCAGCTGGCTCATGGCCCGGCGGCGATCGTCTTCCCTGCCAGAGATCTCGACCCCGTAGTTACGCTTGCGTAAGAGTGAGAGGCCGTATTCGGAGATCCACCTTTCGGACTCGTCGAGGTCGCGGCTGACCGTTCCGACGGCGACGTCGAGCCCGCTCGCCAGGGCCCGGAGCTTGATCGGCTGTCTCGCGGAGAGCAGTGTACTGAGCAGCGAGAGCTGTCGCTCTTGTGGAGGCAGGCTGACCGGCCCCATCGCGCCTAGGGCTTCGAGCGCCTCCTCCCGCCTCTCCGCAGAACCTTCCAGGCTAAGCCCTCTCCCCGATTGCCTGACGAGCCTCAGCCCTTGCGAATCGAGGAATTCCGATACGGGCTGCAGATCCCGGTAGACGGTGCGGGCGCTCACGCTGAGCCTCTGCGCCGCGTCATCGGCGGTCAGGCCCCTGGGATGGCGCAGCAGGACCTCGGCCAGACGTATCTCCCGGACCGAGAGTCCCATTGCGCCTTTTTCCCCGCGTTCCCGCCGTCCCGTACTAGACCCGGGCCGAGGAAAGCTGGCCGATAAGCTCGTCATACTTCGGGCTGCCCAGGAAGTTGTCCACCGAGATGTGGTGCGCCCCGGGTACTTTCTGCTGGGCACGTCCAGTCAGGTCCTTGTGGGTTATGACAACGTCGGCGTCGCTCGGGAGGTCGTTGATCGCCACGTTCTTGACCTCTATATCCGTCAACCCGGCCTTCTTTGCCTTGTCGCGCACCAGCGAGGCGCCCATCGCGCTCGACCCCATCCCCGCGTCGCAGGCGAAGATGACCTTGTCCACGCTGGCGTAGTCGAAGGACTCCTCTTCGTCTCCGGCGGTGACCACACTGCTCTCTTCCTCGGAGGAGCCATTTGAGCTAGAACCTGCACCCGAGGTTCCAAGGATCTCGGCGCCTGTGCTCTTGCTGCCCTTCATCTCCTCCATCTGCTGCGTGGCCTGGCTAAGATCCTGCTGATCTTCCGGGCTCGCTGGAGAGCGCCGGATAATCACCGAAGCTACCAGGAAGGAGGCGGCGGTGGCGGTGGCGACGCCCACTAGTACGCCAATGAAGTTACCGGGGGGCGTGAGCGCCAGTATAGCGATGATGCTACCGGGCGCGGGCGTGGAGACGAGCCCGACGTTGAAGATGGACTCTACGAAGAGGCCGCTGGATCCACCCGCGATGACCGCAAGAACCAGCGCCGGCTTCATCAGAACGTAGGGGAAGTAGATCTCGTGTATGCCGCCGAAGAAGTGGATGATCGCGGCACCGGGGGCGGAAGCCTTCGATACACCGCTACCCACGAACCAGTACGCGAGGAGCACACCAAGACCAGGGCCGGGATTCGTCTCTACCAGGAAGAGTATGGATTTACCCGCCTGACTCGCCTGATCCAGGCCAAGCGGGGTAAGGACTCCGTGGTTTATCGCGTTGTTCAGGAACAGCACCTTCGCCGGCTCGACGAAGATGCTCACGAGCGGCAGCAAGCCCAGGTTGATTATGAACTCCACGCCTCTGCCGAGGGCGCCACTCAGCGCGCCGACGATGGGCCCGACCCCGTACAGTCCGAGTATCGCGAGGCCGCCACCGAGTATCCCGGCGGAGAAGTTGTTGACGAGCATCTCGAAGCCCTGCCGGATCTTGCCTTCGAGCAGGCCGTCGAAGCGTTTGATCACCCAGCCGCCGAGCGGGCCCATGATGAACGCGCCGAGGAACATCGGGATGTCGGTACCGACTATGACGCCCATCGTGGCTATACCACCGACGACGCCACCACGCACCCCGTAGATCATTCGCCCGCCGGAGAAGGCGATGAGCAGCGGCAGCAGGTAGATGATCATGGGGTCTACCAGCCCGGCCAACCGCTCGTTCGGGAGCCACCCATCCTCGATAAACAGGGCCGTGATCAAACCCCACGCGATGAACGCCCCGATATTCGGCATCACCATCCCACTGAGATAGCTGCCGAACTTCTGGACCTTTACCCTGATGCTTGTGCCGGTCGACTCGCCGCCGGCGGTTCCCGCCTGAGCCATCGTCCTCTCCCTCTATCCAACACGCTCTACTCCACCTTTAACGAGCAGTTTACGAGGATAAATTCGTTTGTGCAATTAGTTATTAATGTTGTTCCGGCATGAGAGTTGTTGACAGAATAGTTGTTTTTGGCGGTTATTGACGGTTGTTGGCAAGATCGGGTTTAGGGTTTTTGAGGACGTTCCTGGGTCTCTGCCCCGTTCCACGGAATCGGGTCCGCTCACGCGCGGCGAGAGGCGCGAGCGTCGAGCCCGGAAGAAATCAGAACCCGCCGAAGAGGTTGTCGAAGGCTAGGCGGGCTCTTCTTTGGAGATCAGCTCGGCCAGCGCGCTGGTGGCCGCTTCGGCGTCCTCGCCTTCGGCGAGTATCTTGATGGTGTCTCCCTTTTTGGCCCCGATCGTGAGAATCTGCAGGGAGCTCTTTGCGTTTGCTTCGCGCTCGTCGTGCGAGATCTTGATCTCAGAGGAGTATTTTTTGGCTTCCCGGACGAATACCGCGGCCGGACGGGCGTGCAGACCTTCCACGGGGCCCACGGTTGCCTCTTTCTCTACCATACGTCTTCCTCCTCGCGCGGGCCTACTATTATGGGAATGTGTCTAGTCGTGCCAGTCCAGGCTCCCGCCGGACGGCGCTCATACGTCCACTGTAGCGGATGCGGAATGACACTTCACGCCCGTTCACGTCCGGGACGGGGCCCGCAGCCGATCCAGCGCACCCGCCACCTTCTCACGCACCTCCGAGCGGCTGGTGAAGTTCTGGATGGCGACCACCGGCGCGCTCTCATTCACCAGGGTCGCGCTGAACTCGTCGGTGACGAATATGAGGTCGGCCCAGAGACCGGCGGCGTCGCCAGCGTCCACGACCTCCAGCTCGTACCTCGCTCCCCGGGCGTCGAGAGCCTCCTTTATCCTGTCTCCGATAATGTCCCCGGCCCCGAAATCCATTCCGCATACGGCGCATATCCTGAGCACGCTCACCAACCCCTTTCGACCGGCCGTCTCACCCACCTCGGTCCCCGTAAGCTACGCCTTCCGGCAACGAGGTGTGGCGTGTGAAACCAGGGCTCTCTGTCTCCCTTTTGCTCGCCGGGCCTGTTTAGCCGACGATCCCTTCCTATGAGAATTGTACATTTCGCTCCCCCGGCCGACATGGTTTCACACGCCGCACGGTCACCGGCTACCGGTTCTCCACGGGACCCGGGCGCAACGGTAGCCGGAGCACGTCCGGCTCAACCGCCGGAGTCCCCGCTCTTTTGGAAGAGGGGCCGCAGGTCGTCTAGCTTATCGTAGGTCCACCACAGGTAGTTGCGGGTGCCATTCTCCCGCAGGGGATGGAGGTCCTCGTGTTCGGGGTCTTCTATGAAGTCCTGAAACGCCTGCTTCGACGGCCACTCTACGAGCACCATGACGCGTCGGGGCTCCACCTCCGGCTCCTGCTCGTATGCGCCGTCGAGCCCGCCGAGAGCCACGACCTGGCCGCCGTGCTTCTGTACGGCCGCCACCGAACGTTTGGAGTATTCACGGTACAGATCGTTATCCGCGAGATCGAAGAGATTAAGCGCGTAGAAAGCCATGCAGCCCCTCTCGTGTGCGTGCGCACAGCCAGGGTCCGGCCGTGCTTCCGGGATGTACAACGAGTGCCATCGTACTCCAAATAGCGTCCCTACACCGCCGGCCTAACGACCGGTACCGGTCGGCCGGGAGGAGTTCCGGGACGTCCTCTCGGCGAGCGTGCGGGCCCCGTGGATAACGCTCCGGCCGGGTTGTCCGGCGCGGACGACGGGTACGCCCAGGAAGGCCTCCATCACGGGCTCTCTTCCGACTGCATCCCGCGCCAGGCTCACGAAGAGGTCGGAGCGCGTCACCCCGCCGCCGAGCACGACCACGCCGGGGTCGAAGCTATAGATAAAGTTTACGAGCGCCTTTCCGAGGTACGAGGCCGCCTCCTCCAGCGCCCGGTGCGCGACGGGATGACCCCGTTCTGCGGCGTACGCGACCGCGCGCGAGTCGGTCTCCCCGGGGTCCGGCGTCCAGCCGAGCTCCAGGGCACGCCGGGCTATCGCCGGGCCGGAGGTCAGGGCCTCGACACAGCCGGCGCGGCCGCAGCCGCATACCGGACCGCCGGTCTCCAGCACGGTATGGCCGAGCTCCAGCGCGAATCCCCGGTTGCCGCCGAAGATTTCTCCCCCGCTCACCAGCCCGGCTCCGACGCCGGTGGAGACGGTAACGTAGAGCACGGAGTCGTAGCCCTTGCCGGAGCCGTGATCCCACTCCCCCAGCGCCCCGAGGTTACAGTCGTTCTCGAGCGCGGCCGGGGCCCCGAGCTCGCCGGCGAGGCCGTCCGCGAGGCGTAGGCCCCACCACTCACGCGAGAGGTTCGGGGGGTTCAGGATCACACCCCCCAGCGGATCCAGAGGCCCCGGGCATCCGACTGCCACGGCCTCTACATCCTGCCCACCCGCCACACGGCGCACGGACTCCGCCAGATCCCGTACCAGCTCCCCGGACCCCGGAGTGGGGCTTTCCTCGCTACCGGCAGGCTCCCTCTGGCCGCTCTCGTAGACCTCGATCAGGGTCTTGGTGCCGCCGATGTCTATGGCAGCTACCGGGGACGCCACGCCCGTGGACCTTCCCGGCCTAGAACCTGCCGCGGCGTTCGAGAACCTCGATCTGGTACCCGTCCGGGTCCTCGACGAAGAAGAACTTGCCGAGCACCTCGCCGCCGAACTCGAGCTCTTTCACGTCGCGGGGCGCGAATCCGGCATCCTCGAAACGGGCGTGCTCGGCCTCGACGTCCTCGACGCGAAACGCTACGTGACCGTAGCCGTCGTCGTGACCGTAGGGCTTCTCGCG
Organism: Rubrobacter aplysinae; assembly: GCF_001029505.1. Classification (NCBI taxonomy): domain Bacteria; kingdom Bacillati; phylum Actinomycetota; class Rubrobacteria; order Rubrobacterales; family Rubrobacteraceae; genus Rubrobacter; species Rubrobacter aplysinae. The sequence goes on from NZ_LEKH01000005.1 coordinate 77,936, forward strand.
GCCCTCGTTCAGGGTGAGCTCCAGCTCGTGATCGGCCTCCTCGTTCGAGAGATACACGAGTACGAAGCCGCCGAGGTCGTAGCGGTTCGCGACCTCGAGCCCGAAGGCCTCCCGGTAGAAAGAGATGGACCGGTCGAGATCCAGCACCCGTACCATCGTATGTATCAGCTTCGCCAAAGCATCCTCCTCTCGTCCTGTTCCCGGACCATTTCCGCTACTCCCTATGAACTCCCGACTCTATCTTAGCGTCTAACTCGATGTCCAACGCGCTGATACATCCCGGGGCGTTCCACAGCCGTACAGTGCACAGGGAGACCCGGTACGATCCACACAGCTACCCGGTGAAAGTTCCGCAGCAGACCCGGATTATATAGGGAGGGGACGATGCAAGAGAATGGTGGGCGTCTGGTACAACAGGCCAGGATAGTGCTGGACTTCAACTGGGCCGGCGCGTACACCAAGCCGAGCCCGAGGCTGTATCCGCACCAGTGGTCCTGGGACTCGGCGTTTATCGCGCTCGGCTACGCGACCTACGATACCTCCCGTGCCTGGCGGGAGCTGTCCAGCCTCTTCGCCGGCCAGTGGTCGAACGGGCTATTGCCCCACATCGTCTTCAACCCGGAGCTTAACAACTACTTCCCCGGCTCCCGGGTGTGGCGCACGGAGCTCAGCCCCCACTCCCCCGGGGAAATCCGGACATCCGGCGTGGTCCAGCCTCCGGTACACGCCATCGCCGCCCGCCGGGTGTACGAGAGGCTGCTACGGGAGGACTCCGCCGGCGCCGAGGCGTTCGCGGAGCAGATCTACCCGGCTCTCGCCGCCTGGCACGGCTATCTGCACCGGGAGCGCGACCCCGATGGCACGGGGCTGGTATATATCCGGCACCCGTGGGAGTCCGGCATGGACAACTCGCCGCTGTGGGACGGGATACTGCAGCGCATCAGGCTCCGGCCCGGTCAGGTACCGGAGTACCAGCGGCTGGACGTCGGCTTCGTGGCGGAGGAGGACCGCCCCGTGGACGCCGAGTACGACCGCTACATCCACCTCGTCCGGCACGCGGCGGACCGGGGCTATGACGAAGCGGCGATCCGCGAGGACGCGCCCTTTCTGGTCTGGGACGTGCTCTTCAATACCATCCTCTGCGCCGCGGACCGGGATCTCGCCGCCCTGGCCCGCTCCGTCGGAGAAGACCCCACCTCCCACGAGGCGGCCGCCGACGCCACTGGACGCGCCATGAACGCCCGGCTCTGGGACGAGGAGAGCGGCCTCTACCTGGACCACGATCTGGCCGCCGGGAGAGACATAGAGGTCTACGACGCCCTCTCTAGCTTGCTACCGCTCTACGGCGGCATCCCGGACCCGGGGCGCGCCGGGAGGCTGGTCCACAACCTGGAAAGCTCGGGGTTCTTTGTGGGCGGGGACGGCTACCCCGCCCCGAGCTACGCCCGATACGGCTACGGCTACTCGCCGGTAAAGTACTGGAGGGGGCCGGTCTGGATCAATACGAACTGGCTCCTGATGCACGGGCTCCGGCGTTACGGCTACGAGGAACACGCCGAGACGTTGAGGTCCACCATCGTCAGTCTCGTACAGAGATCCGGCTTCCACGAGTACTTTCATCCCGCCACGGGCCGGGGCCACGGCTCGGACTTCTTCTCCTGGACCGCCGCCCTGCTACTTGACGTTCTGAGCATGGGAGATACAGATCATGCCTACTGATGTTTCCTAACAAAGAGGACGTCCGCAACCCGGACAGTGTTCCAGGTTTACGGCTTCCTGCTCGGCTGAGAACCGCCCTGTAGCCTCCGGATTCTTTGTGAAGCCAGAGGCAGATACAAAAACTCTCGGGAGACTTTATAGGTTTAGTTGAGGAGAGCCGACGAGCGGACTCGAACCGCTGACCTGCTCATTACGAATTGGATTTGGCCTCATATCGCCGCATGCCGCTGAGTCCGCAAAACCCCTATTTTAAGAGGAATTCGCGCCTTTTGAGAGGTGGCGGAATGTCGTCGAGTACCGTCTCATGTCGTTCCGGTTGGCATCAGCGTTGGCATCAAAATCGGCAAGGATTAGCTCGCTCATTATACGAAAGTCTAGCGACCATAGCCGTACGTTTAGAGGCAAGATCCAGTAAGTTGTGTGCGTACCTCTTGGAAAATCTTGTCTTCAATCACCGCTTTTGTCATTTTCTGTGAGGTTGGGTTCGCTCTGGCGTGCTTGGCGTAGCCTGCTCTTGATGCTACGTATGGACTCGTGACAGTTATCGTCTAGTTCTCTACTTACAGCCACCTTCTCAAGATGCCATCGCTTCAGCTTCAGAAATCTACGCTCTGGTATCTTCGGTAGCTCACGGGAGTCGAGGTAACGCTCCTCGATTTGCCTAACAGATTCTGCAGTCAAAACGTCGGCAGCATCCAAGTGCCGCCCAACTTCGTACTTGGCCTTTGTATAGTGGCTTACGGCCTGACGGTGGCTGGCAGCTTTCGCAGCCGGCTGCCAGGCAAGATTCAATAGGGTAATTAGAAAATTGATGATGGCCGCTATGCCGGTAGTCCATTGGAAAGCAGCCGTTGAAACCCCGGTCGTCCTCTGCACAAAGTCAGCAGCAAATACTAACGACAACAGAACCACGGCTAGTAAGAGAGAGCCAAACGTTAGGGTGACGCTCCAGCGGCCATAATGATCGCTTAACCAACCATGCATCGATGCCTGCTGGTTTGAGAGCCTTAGTACCCTTCGTAGTCGCCCAACCAGGGGGTCAGCCGATGCGTCCGCCACCAAACATATCCTCCCAGTTCGAGATACGCCGCTGCCTGTCCGCATCCTCCATCCGCTGCACAATTCTTCCTAAGAAGCGGGAAGCACGCTGTCGCTCTTCGCTACCCGCAACTCCCATGTAGTCGTCCACATGGACGGACTGACCTGTCCGGTCTCTGACCGGAGACTTGACGCTCTCAGCGGCGCTCCGACATAGGTGCGTGAGCATGTCTTTGTAACTCGTGCCTCCATCATAGGCTTCGAATGCCTGTACGGCCAGCGACTCCGTATGGTAGCCAGAGAGCCTAGCGTTCTCGGGTATGCTCTCTTGGGCCGCCTTGAAAAGTTTGATGGTAGGTACCACCCGATTGGCGCATCTACGATTAACCTCAGTTAGTTTGCGAGCGAACGCCTCGGGCCGGATCACATTGCTCCAACCATTGCCCGACGGCTTGGGTATCCTTACCCCTCCGCCGCTAGTGGATAAGGCGGGTAGAACTTGTAGTTCGTGTCCGTCGGAGTAGCGAACCGTGATAGCAAGCTGCCCAGGAGTGACATCTGTATTTGGAAGACGTTGTTTGATGCGGGCGGCGAAACGGTGCAGGAGCTGTTGAGGGGACAGTGAAGTGAGTGACGGATCGTTGATCCGGGCCAATAGGTCGACGTCACTGAGCCCGTTGACGTAAGTGTGCTTCTGAGTTGATCCACCGAACAAGAGGTCAACGGTGCCCTCCACATCAGACTCCAGCGCCTTCTTCAAAGTCTCGATGTGCCGCCTTATGATCTCGACGTCTCTATCGCTGTATTCGCTTACCGCTTCTTGGAGCAAGGCGTTCACCTGTGCGTCATAGGAGCCGCGCTCTGCCGCCGCTCCGGCGCCGCTTACCAACTGGTCGAGTCCGCTCGATGTACGCCGAGATGCAGTCTCCGCGTTTCTACTGCTACCACCCACGCTAGCCCTCCTTTTTAAATTTCGAGCCCCGCCTCTCTGACCAAGCCGAGCACTTTCGGTAGATGTTCTCGCCAAGAAGAAAACTCTTCGAGCGAGAGCGTATCGCAGTAACCAGTCATACCCCTGTTGAGATCACGAAGCGTACGCAGGTTCCGAACCCATCGTGCCACTAGGAGATCCGCATCTCGGAACTTCCACTCCTCACGCAGGATCGCATCGACCTGACCATACAACGGAAGCCCCTTAGAGAAAGCGAGACGCAGCCAGGTCAATCCATCGAACACATCCGCCCCACACAGGAAGTAGGAAACAATGGATAGGGGCTCCATACACCCGAAGACGTGTATGGGAGTCTCCGAGTCCGCTGCAAGCAGCGCGGCCCTTATCCGCAACAGGTTGCAGCACCGCTCAAGCAGGGAGTCACCAAGTTCCTTCTCCGTCACCCCTAAAAGTGAGAAGTATGCGGCAACCTCGTTAATATTCTTGACTAGGTCGTCTACGTTCATGAACAAGGAACCGTCTTCCGGCTTACATAAGAAGTCAGAGGCATATTGCGGATAATCGCAGAATAGAGTTCTTGCCTCCTCTACCTGCATCATAAGCGGACTAGGATCAGCGTGATCAAAACTGACCATCACTAGCTGGGATAATGGTGAAAGCCCGTCCAGTACTGTTCGGTAGTCTTCTAGCGACCACGGGCGACCACGACGGTCGTCGTTATAAACCTCGTCCGGATCGTAGATTAGCTTCGCTTCGTAGCCACCGCTATCTATGAAGAGTACGTCAGAGCAGTAGATATCCTGTCCGGCCAGGGGTCCGTAGCTGAGATCGTAGGCACTCACCAAGGAAGCCTCGAAAATTTCATCTCTCATGTTCAGATGTATGCCGGAGATGTCGGGGAAACCGCGGCTGGAGAATGACGGCACGAGTAGCGGCGTGAATGCCCCAACGATCGAGATCGTACGTCGTTTACATGCCTCAGAAGCCTTCATATCCCTCGCCCAGCGTTATGCGCTCTTTGCATGAGCTGCACTCGCCACATGAGTTATTGGATCGCTCGCAGCTAAAAGTAAGATCTACCGGTACTCGATGGCGAAGACAAAAGTCGAACACATCCCGCTTGGTAAACTCCAAAAACGGAGCTTCGACCTGCACCGTGCCACTAAAGTATCCGTCAAGAAGACGCTGTATGTCAGTTAAGAAAGAGGGCGAACAGTCATAATAGGGCGTTCCTGAGTGAATTCCGATAGATAACCTACCCTCTGTACTGTCGAGGATGCTGGCAACTCCGAGAAGGAGCACAGCATTTCTGCAAAGATACTCACCGCTAACACTTACGATAGGCAGCCCAAGTTCAATACTTTTCACCGGCACATCGTAGTGTATGCCCACTTCGCAAATGGCTCGTCGCTCTGCCTCGCCACTGGGTTGTCCATAGTCGAAGTGGATCCCCTGAATAATATCTCCTCGGGAGAGATAAAATGGTATCAAGGCAGTCGAGTCTATCCCTCCCCCGAGAAGAACACAGACCTCCTTCAATGTCTGTTTTGTCATTAGTGTAATCGTACCCGACTATGCACTAGATCCGAGTCCAAATTCGCAACCTGCAGTACCTTGTGAGCACACTGCCTGCGATTGTTAGCGCCAGCTATTGCACTCATGTTACTGCCCACTCCCGGGAGAGTACTTCCGCCTGTTCCAGTACGGTCTTGGTGGCCTGCTCCTGCTTGTCCGGCGGGTAACCGTTCTTTCGCAATATTCGCTTCACGAGTACTCGCAGGTGCGCGCGGACGTTCTCGCGCATGGTCCAGTCTATGGTTACGTTCTCGCGGACGGTGGTTACGAGCTCCCGCGCTATGGCGCGCAGGGTCTCGTCGCCCAGGACCTCGACGGCGCTGTCGTTGACACCTAGGGCATCATAGAAGGCGACCTCTTCCTCGTTCAGGCCAAGTTCTTCGCCGCGTGCGTTGGCCGCGCGGATCTGTCTCGCAAGCTCTATGAGTTCCTCGATAACCTGCGCCGCCTCGATGGCACGGTTCTGGTAGCGGCTGAGCGTCTGGCCCAGCATCTCCTCAAACGACTTGGCTTGCACGACGTTCTTGTGGTGGCGCGTCCGGATCTCGCCTGAGAGAAGCTTGTTTAAGGTCTCGATCGCAAGGTTGCGCTGAGGCATGCCCCGCACCTCGGCGAGGAAGCTCTCGGAGAGGATCGAGATGTCCGGCTTTTCGAGACCGGCGGAGGCGAAGATGTCCACTACGCCCTCGGGCGCGAGCACTCGCGAGACGAGCTGTCGTACGGCGTGGTCCAGATCCTCGTTCGTGCGCGTATCGCCGGGGGTGCGCTTCGCCAGCACGGAGCGTACAGCCTGGAAGAAGGCGACGTCGTCCCGGATGCGGAGCGCCTCTTCGTGCGGGGCAGCCAGCGCGAACGCGCGGGACAGGTCCCGCACGGCGCCGAGCAGCCTGCCCTTGCCGTCCTCCTGCGAGAGGATGTGCTCCTGGGCCTGGGGTAGCAGGCTCAGGCGCTCCTGCGGGGTGCCCTCTATCCACTTCGACCAGTCGAAGCCGTGGAAGAGGTTCAGGCAGCCCTCGTACTTCTCCAGCATGGCCGAGACCGCCTCATTCTGGTCTATCGCGGTCGTGCCTGTACCGCCGCTCTCGGTATACGTCGCAAGCGCCCGCCTCAGCTCGTGGGCGAGGCCGAGGTAGTCCACGATCAAGCCGCCGGGCTTGTCCCTGAATACGCGGTTCACGCGGGCGATGGTCTGCATGAGCCCGTGAGCCTTCATCGGCTTGTCCAGGTACATGGTGTGCAGCGAAGGCGCGTCGAAACCGGTGAGCCACATGTCCCGGACGATGACGAGCTTGAACGGGTCGTCCGGGTTGCGGAAGCGGTTGGCGAGCGCCTCGCGGCGGGCCTTGGTGCGGATGTGGGGCTGCCAGTCCTGTGGGTCGGAGGCCGAGCCGGTCATCACGACCTTGATCTCCCCCTCCTCGTCCCCCTCACCGCGCCAGTGCGGGCGGAGCGCCACGATCCTCTCGTAGAGGTCCACGCAGATGCGGCGGCTCATGCCGACGACCATCGCCTTGCCCTGCATCGTCTCCAGCCGCCGCTCGAAGTGCTCGACGATATCCTGAGCGACGAGGTCAAGCCGCTTCTCGGAGCCGACGATGGCTTCGAGCTGGGTCCACTTGCCCCTGAGACTCTGGGCGCGTTCCACGTCCTCGCCCTCGGTCACCTCCTCGAAGTCTTCGTCGAGCGTCTTGCTGCCGACCTCGTCCAGCTCCAGCTTCGCCAGGCGGCTCTCGTAGTAGATCGGCACGGTCGCCCCATCCTCGACGGCGCGCTGGATGTCGTAGACGCTGATGTAGTCGCCGAAGACCCGGCGGGTATCCTTGTCCGTCAGCTCCAGCGGCGTGCCCGTGAAGCCGATGTACGAGGCGTTTGGGAGCGCGTCGCGCATGTGCCGGGCGAAGCCGTCTATGAAATCGTACTGGCTGCGGTGGGCTTCGTCGGCGATGACGACTATGTTCCGCCGCCGCGAGAGCACGGGGTGCTGGTCTCCCCTCTCCAGCGGCAGGAACTTCTGGATGGTGGTGAAGACCACGCCGCCCGCGTCCACCGCCAGCTTCTCGCGCAAGTCGTCCCGGCTTTCGGCCTGCACCGGAGGCTGGCGCAGCAGGTCGCGGCAGCGCGAGAAGGTGCCGAAGAGCTGGTCGTCCAGGTCGTTGCGGTCGGTTATGACGACGACCGTGGGGTTCTCCATGCGGGGCTCGCGGATCACCCGCCCGACGTAGAACGCCATGGTCAGGCTCTTGCCGGAGCCCTGCGTGTGCCACACCACGCCCGCGCGCCGGTCCCCCGGCTCGCCGCCGGACTGCCGCCACGTCTCGTACCTCCCAGGGCTCTCGGCGACTTGGCCCGTCTCCTCCCGTGCCTGCGAGGCGCGCAGCGTCTCCTCCAGTGCGACCCCCACGGCGTGGAACTGGTGGTAGCCCGCGACCTTCTTCTCCAGAAACTCGCCACCCGAGTCCTCGAAGAGGATGAAGTACCCGATCAGATCCAGCAAGCGCCGCCTGTCGAAGACGCCCTCGATCACGACCTGTAGTTCCGGCAGGTTGGAGTCGGCGAGCGTTTCGCCCGAGATCGTGCGCCAGGGCTTGAACCACTCCCGGCCGGAGGTGAGCGTGCCGATACGCGCCTCCATCCCGTCCGAGACGACGAGTAGCTCGTTGAACGCAAACAGGGTTGGCAACTCCGCCTTGTAGGTCTGGAGCTGTGCATAGGCGGACCAGATCGTGGCCTCCTCCGCCGCGGCGTTCTTCAGCTCGATCAGGGCCAGCGGCAGCCCGTTGACGAACAGCACCACGTCCGGCCTCCGAACGTGCCGGTTCTCGCTCACAGTAAACTGGTTGACCGCGAGCCAGTCGTTGTTATCAGGACCTTCGAGGTCCAGCACCCGCGCCTGCGCCCCACCGATTGAGCCGTCCTCCCGTCGGAACTCCACCGTCACCCCGTCCACCAGCATCCGGTGAAATGCCCGGTTGCGCGTCTCCAGCGCCGGTCCCTCGAGCCGAGTGAGCTTACGGAAGGCTTCGTCGATGGCCTCGTCGGGAAGCGCAGGGTTTAGAGACGAGAGTGCCTGAGTCAAGCGCTCTTCTAGAACAACTTGATCGTACGTTTGCCGTTCGGCGTCTGGGTCTTCACTAGAGACAGCCCCGAGGCCGTGCCCGATTGTCCATCCGAGAGCCTCTAACCAGGCAAGTGCAGCCTCTTCAACGGCAGATTCGTTGAACTCTTGACGGATCATGCGGACTGCCCCTCATCTTTATCATAATTTGCAGATTCGCAAAGTTCAGCCCCTACCTCACGGTAGAATGCCTCGTCTAAAGTAAACAGGATCTCGCTTACGCTGTACTTCCGGCCGCTAATGTTCACATCATCGTATACATTGTTTATAGCTTCATCATATTCCACGTCGTTCTGAGGAGCGGTAGGGGAACGTTTCTCAATCTCTTCTGATATGTGTTGTTCTGTATCTGTAACGTCATATAGGGTACTAAACACCCACAATGCAGCTTCGCGTATACCTTCGAGTTCGTATCCCTGGGGCACTGTCGCACCGCCAGAATGATACTGACCGTTTCGCACATCGTGGTACCAAACAAACTCGGCCTTCTCGCAAACCAGCGACAAGTCTCGGGACGAAATCTCTTCCATGAAGAAGTCGATTTTCGTATGGTAATTACTTAGCCATTGTTGGATGTCAGCTCTTGCGTATTCCCGGTTCAGACGCTGAATAGGATGTAGGGTTAAGTAAGTACTTATCGCAACTTCGATAGCATTATCATAGCTAATCACAGCCATTCTACGGTCGAAATCTTCCCCTCTTCCCCATTTCTGTAATGGGTCTCCGCATGTACGAGAAGCTCAAAAGGACCCCGCGCCCACGGCCTTAGCGTACTCATTGAGACTTCTCAACAATCTGTTGCGCATCCGAAACTCCCAATTCGCCGGAGATAAGCTGGGGTAGTAGCGCACTGCGAATATGAGCAAGGGTGACATTCTGCGCCTCGTTGCTATAGATACTTTGAAATAGGGACCCTATTACGTCATTGTATACTTCAAGAAGCTTTTCTGGTGGCATTGTGAATCGGTATGATTCCACCGCACCTTTAGCAAGGTGAAGTACAGTAGTACCCGTCGTATGAGCGTACGTGTGGTCGGTAAATGCAGTGGACTCAAAAATGCCGTAGAGAAAAGGTATTGACAAAGACTTGTTCCGAGGCCGAGCAATAAGAGTGTCAAGAGAGGCTACTAGCGTAGTGTATTGGCTGCTATTATGAACGACCGCAGGTCGCCCGATGACTTCAGCCGCCTGAGTAACATCCGTACAAGCGACTACAAGCTCTCCCGGATAGATTAGCTGTTCAGGCTTATAGTCACCACAATACGGTTTGAGTCCGTCGGCCCGGTAGCCGCCACCACGAGCAAAGGACTTGAGAGTGACAAGCGCGGTTCCGCTGTCTTGCAAATCTTTACTCCTGTACGATCTTCCCTTTACAAATTGAACGTGATCACCAATCGCTTCCACGTTCCAACCCGCCGGAATCTTGCCTAACTCGGAGTCCTCGAGGCGATCTGGGAAGAGGTCGGTGATGTGTTTGGGGAGGCCAGAATCCCGGCCTTCGGCTTTGGCGCGAACGGGATCGAAGTCCACAAACCACGACTTGAAGATCGCCCGTGCCATCTCCTCTAGCGTCTCGTTCGTGCGGCGGTTCATCTCGATCTTGTCGTCCAGCGTTCCGAGAACTTGGGCGATAGCTCGTTGTTCAGTCAGATCACTTGGAAAACTAACATGAGCTTGATGGAGATGGTTGCGATTGATTCCAGGTACGGCTGCCTTATCGGAATAAGATAAGAAGTTAATAGTCGCAGGAAGTAGCTTACAAATCTTGGATCGTTCCCCTTAAAGTCGCGGACATAGAGGGTAGTGTTGAGCGGCCAAAAATTATCTGCAATGTAGAAGACCTCTCCAAGAGTACCGTATCGTCCTGTCACCACCCCTGGCCCTGGCACTTTAGCCTCCGAATGGTAGCCTGTTACCCCCGAGGAAGATACTATAGGGCTCGTGCCTTGAGTGCGAAGCCGCTGTGGGAGATCATAGCCGCGTTTCAGCTCAACTAGGTCTCCCAAAGTAGCGCTTCGCCACTCACCTGCCATACTCAGACTCCTTCAAGAGCGATTCGGAATTTTCAAGCAGCGAGGGAACTTCGTTCTGGACGATAGCCCAGACTATCTCGGTGTCTACCTCCGCGTACTCGTGGATGATCCGGTTTCGGAAGCCCACGATCTGCCGCGCGGGGCCGATGGACTCTTCCAGGTCAGGGAAGCGACGGGTGGCCTGACTCATAGCCTCGCCCACTACCGAAAGTTCTCGCTCGACCGCCCGCCGGAGCATCCGGTCATGCTCGTAATCAGAGAACTCCTTGCCCTGCACGTACTCCAGGATGGCCCGGCAGCGTCCGTGATGTCCCACAGGTAGGCTTCCCGGCTACGCTGCGGCATAGAGGGTTTCCTGCTCCTCCTCTATGCTCCTGCGCAGATAGGGGTTGCGTACAGCCCCGATCTCCACCAGGTCTACGCGCCGCCCGAACAGGCCTTCCATATCCTCTGGGAGCCCGAAGTAAGAATCCGCGTGCTCCCGGGGAGTCATGGGCGCGAACTCCACGGCGAGGTCCAGGTCGCTCTGCTCAGGGTCGAAGTCTTCCCGGAGCGCAGAGCCGAACAGGGCCAGACGTTCGACCTTATAGCGGTCACACAATGCCTTCAGCTCGGGCTTTCTGGCTTCGATCAGCTTGGTCACGGCTCAGTCCTTCTTCCCGACAGGATAGCCCAGGCCCCGCAGGTTCGTGCGAATCTCCTTCTCCAGTCTCTCCGACTCTGCGAACTGCTCTCCGAGCGTCGTGGTGAGCCGCTGCATCTTCTCCTCGAACGGCTCGCCATCGTCCTCGGCGGCCTCGGCCCCGACGTAGCGTCCCGGGGTGAGGACGTGGCCGTGGCCCCTAATCTCTTCGAGCGTCGCCGACTTGCAGAAGCCCGGTACGTCCGAGTACTCTCCCGCTCTCTCTATAGTATCGGGCTCACCGCGCCAGGCGTGGTAGGCGTCTGAGATGCGGGCGACGTCCTCACTGGCGAGCCTGCGGTGGGTGCGGTCCTCCATCTCGCCGAGCTTGCGGGCATCAATAAAGAGCACCTCGCCGCGTCGGTCGCGGAAGCGGTGGTTCCTCTTGTCGCGGGCAAGGAACCAGAGGCAGACCGGGATCTGGGTGGAGTAGAAGAGCTGCCCCGGCAGGGCGACCATACAGTCCACGAGGTCCGCCTCGATGATGTTCTTGCGGATCTCCCCCTCCCCGGACTGGCTCGAGGACATCGAGCCGTTGGCGAGCACGAAGCCCGCCGTGCCGGTCGGTGCGAGGTGGTGGATTATGTGCTGCACCCAGGCGAAGTTGGCGTTGCGCGCGGGCGGCACGCCATACTGCCACCGTTTGTCGTCGCGCAGCAGCTCGCCGCGCCAGTCGCTGACGTTGAACGGCGGGTTTGCGAGTATGTAGTCGGCCTTGAGATCCGGGTGACGGTCGTTGTGGAAGCTGTCGCCGTGGACGATCTGGCCTTCGATGCCGCGAATGGCGAGATTCATCCGCGCGAGCCGCCAGGTGGTGTAGTTGGACTCCTGGCCGTAGATGCAGTTGGACTCCTGGCCGTAGATGCTGATGTCGTCCAGCCTGCCACTGTGCTCGGTGACGAACTCCTCCGACTGCACGAACATCCCCGAAGAGCCGCAGCAGGGATCGTACACGCGGCCTTTGTACGGCTCCAGCATCTGCACTAGCAGGCTTACGACGGAGCGCGGCGTATAGAACTCGCCACCCTTCTTACCCTCGGCGCTAGCGAATTGGGCGAGGAAATACTCGTACACGTCTCCGAGTACGTCCCTGGAGCGGCTCTCACTGTCGCCGACGGCTATGTTGCTTACGAGGTCGATGATCTGTCCGAGACGCTCCTTGTCGAGAGCCTGCCGGGCATAGTCTCTGGGTAGCACACCATTTAGCGTAGGATTGTCCCGCTCTACGCCCGACATGGCATCGTCTACCAGCGAGCCGATGGTGGGCTGGCGGGCCTGGGACTTGAGATGCGACCAACGCGCCTCAGGCGGCACCCAGAAGATACCTTCCGCCCGATACTCATCCGGGTCTTCAGGATCGGCGCCCTGGGAGATCTCAGCTTCGAGCTGCGCGTACTTCTCCTCGAAAGCATCGGAGATGTACTTGAGGAAGATCAGACCCAGAACGACGTGCTTGTACTCGGCGGCGTCCATGCTGCCGCGCAGAGCATCGGCGGTCCGCCAAAGCTCGGCCTCAAGCCCGGCATTGGTGGCTGTGCCGTTTCCGGTTGCTTTGTTTACGCTCCCGCCCTCGGCTCGCATCCCCTCTAGGGGATCTTGATTAGCACTCAATCTATACCCAAACCATTTTGCGCAGCATAGATCTTTGTAAGTTCACACCACTCAACCAGTACGGGAAATAGCAGCAAACTCTTGATAATCGAACCTTCTTCTTCTCTTATAGTCTTCAGCAAGCCGCGTAGCTCAAAATAGTTCAAGAGCTCTTCGTGTCTCTTCCCACCTTACCGCAGACCGTTCAGTATACGTACTAGCCAACCCTCAGACCAGCCGTGATCCACCCGATTCCGAGTCTCGGATAATTATTCGATACCAGGAGTCTAGACCTTTAGCATCCACCGCTATAGGTCGGAAGCCATGCCCGGCGATAACCACTACGCCGCTACCAGTCCCCGGGATGAAAACGGTCTCAAGCCCCCCGCTCTGCCCCCGACCTTGCTGACCGGAGAAGTATCGGCGTTGATCTAGACTCTCTATTCCGGACATCTTTTTATGCCAAGCCATAGTATATCTGGCGATACTATCGAGAAGCGATCAGTATCTCAGTAGCAAGTCGGCAATGCAGGGTAGGCTTCATAAACGTGAGCTTATTGGCAGGTCCCTACCTTCGATAGCAGCCGGCCGCGGCGACCCACGCCCGGGCTATGATGTCATCGGATCAGTTCGTTCCATTCAGCAACTCGAACTCGGCCACGAGCAGGTCATGGTCGCTCTCCAGATACTTCTCGTCAGTGGCGAAGGCTACGGACTCGTCGTTCGGGATCTTGTTGTGAACCTCCGGTCCTCGGTAGCGGGTCCGAGAGGCCACAGGAGGCGAGCAGGTGGTCCAGCATCCGTTTCTGCCCACGGTGGAACAGCGTATAGCGGGTGGGCTCGGGGATGCTCCGCTCACAAGGAACCATGACCCTCGCAGCGAGACCGGCATTGCCTGTCTCCTCGACGTCGCCTTGGATCGCCTTTACCGGGGCTTCCTCCGGTCGGCGTTGAGGTCGCCGCACACGGAGATGAAGGCATTCTCGTCGGCGTCGAAGATCTCGCCTATCAGCATGCGAGTCTCCAGAACCTGCCCCACCCACTTCTTCGAGGAGGGGAAGAACCCCTCGGCCCAGCCGACGACCGTCTTTCAGGTGTAAAAGTCCTTCTTCTGTACCTCGATGGGCGTCGGGATGCGGCTCTTGAGGTGCAGGTTTATAACGCTCAGCGTTTTGCCCCCGCCCAGCTCGACGGTGGCGCGCAGGATCGGACGCTCATAGCCAACCTCGTCGGCCTCCTCCTGCGCGTTCACTTCCTGCAAGCACAGAGCGTCCGCATCCAGCAGCCGCCGCAACTGGAGACGCATCACCTCGATGCGAGCCTCCAGAGTAGGTCCGCTCTCATCGGAGGGCATTTCGTCGAGATTCTCCAGGTTGCAAGTGGCGATACGCAGCTTCTCAGACATTCTCCCTTCCGCGCCGCTCCGCGTCCAATGCTCGTGCGCTCGACGCTGCCCTATCGTTCGGGCGCATCGTAAATGTGTAACGCCCGCTCGCGACAATATACCGAAGCGGCCGCAGCGGGTCCGAAGCACGGTCCTTTCGCCCCGAGAAGTTTGAGCTTTTTGTTAAACTCAGTTTAATAACTGCCGGGAGGTGATGTATGGCCGAGAAGCGTCAGCTAAAGAGGATCGGGGGCTCGCTGATGGTCAGCCTGCCGCCGGAGGCCCTCGCGGGGGCGAGGCTCTCCGAGGGCTCCGAGGTACGGGTAAGAACCGAAGCTGGTCAGGTGATTTTGGAGCCCGTTGCGCCAGCCCCTTCTGATGATCTGGTGGCTTTCGCCGAGAGGTTCATGGACCGTTACGAAGCGGCTTTCCGCGAGCTCTCCGACAGGTAGAGTTTGGAGGGAGTACGGCCGACGGTCGGAGAGGTGCTTTTTCTGCACTCGGTCGTGATCGGCACCCACGGGGGCTCAGAGGGAGTCAGGGACGTAGGGGCGCTTGAGGCTGCGGTCCATAGGCCATGGGGCGCGTCGTTCGGTCGGGAGCACTTTGAGAGCGCGTGGAGCAGGGCTGCGGCGCTGACAGAGAGCATTATCAAGCGGCATCCGTTTGTGGATGGCAATAAACGCACTGGGGTGTTTGCCGGAGTGAGGCTTCTGGATCTGGCAGGCTATGAACTCGTGGCTACGGACGAGGAGTTGGTACGGCTAGCTGTCGGGGTAGCGGAAAGGAAGATGGACATAGAGAAGATCTCACAGTGGTTTGCCGACCACACCGCGGCGAATCAGTAGCAGACGAGAGCCGGGGGGCCATCAAGAGCGAGGTCGCGCGAAGCGCGGGTGAGCCACCAACATTCATGCTTTCCGGCGTACGGCGCAGTTCCTCCGATTTCCACGGGCTGACGGCCGGATCTCTGTCCGGCCGCCGCTCGCGGTTATTGGTTTTCAGTATTCGGACGGTAACAGCAGGCAAGTGCTCGACCTGTCGGACTCGGTGTATGTTATGTGGAGTTAGGCATGAGCTAGTAACGCTAGCCCTGGATATCCGGTTAGGCGACTCTGGGAATGTGTTTTGGGGTGAATTCGTAGGAGGAGATGCCAGCGTATTCTAAGAAGCGAAAGGAGAGTAGGCCACCACGTGCCAGACTTCCCCGGCCTCGCCTTCTCTTAGCTCCATCTGGACGAAACCGGCGGTCGAACCGTCCGTGCGGCTGACCTCGACGTGCAGTCCGCGCCCTCCGTCGTAGGTGAAGTCCACGACTCCCACGCGCCCGGCCTCGACGCCAAGCTCCGGTACGTCCTGCGGAATGGGGAACGTGTCGAGTTCCTGGTATGTGTACGTCCTGGGCATGGCATCGATATTCTAGCGTCTATGTGCTGTTCTGTTGACAGAGGCTAGTCCACCACTGGTTGTGCGGTGGAAAGCCGGGGAGCATCGGTAGAGATAGCAGGGTCGAAGGCCCAGCCGGTGAGCACCGGCCCCACCTCGCCGTTGGGTCCCTGGAATCGGGGGATGACGACCTCCCACTCCCGCACTAAGCGTCTGGGCTCCTCGACGGTCTTACCGGGGCGCTCCTCGGGCGTGCCCTGCGTGAGCTGTTCGCGGATCAGGCGCTCCAGCAGATCGGCGTCGTCCTCCTCGAAGCCAAAAACGCTGTTCCATAGCCGGAACTTGTTCCGCCCGACGGGGTGGTCGGGAGAAAGCAGGTAGTCTTCCAGCTTCTGGCGCGGGATGAGGCCGGACGCGAACCACTCGACTGGCGGCGGCTCGGAAGGTGGACCCTGGGTGCTCATGAGCTGAAAATCCTACGTCATCCCGGAGAATGCTGCTCCGAGCTTCCGGCGAGGTCGGACTGGTCCGGGCGAGCCGCCGCCGACTTACGCTGCCCTCAGATCCGGCGTCACTCCTCCGAGTTCCACGAGCAGACGGCGGGATCTGCAATCCCGCCGCCGCTCGCGGCTCCTTTTCTCAATACTCGGACGGCAAGAGCAGGCAGGTGCTGGACCTGTCTGCTTCGGTGATGATCCAGGTCCGCTCTTCGCCGATGGGGTAACTCGATAGGATGCGGAAGCCGTGCTTTACGCTGCGCTCGTTCTCGCGGGCGTCCTCTGGCGGGATCTCTCCCCAATCTCCTGACTGGTGACGGCCGAGAAGCTCTACCGGCGAGACGCCGGAGGCCTCCAGGGCCTCCAGCGCGCCGGGCGTGGCTACGATGCGGCCGAGCGTAAAGCGGGCGGCCATTAGACGCCCTCCAGCTAGTAGCCGGTCCTACCGCCAAAGGTCAAGGGCGGCGCTCCGATGATGTGCGGGTGGTAGCTACCAACCTTCCGCTCCTTCGCCCACTGCCGGATAAGGTCGCCGGCGTCCTCTGGGTCGTCGGTCTCAGCGGTCGCCTGCTCGCAGACCGCTATCGCGTCCAGCTTCCGTGCGGGTACGCCCATGAAAGCCGTCCGCAGATGAAACTGCCTGATGCCGTAGTCCTCTTCGAGCAGTTCGAGAAAACGGTAGTCGCAGTACCGGCGGGCGCGCTCGGCCTTCTCACGGTAGATCACGGCCGCGTAGATGTGCTTGCACAGCAGCCCATCCTCGGAGCACCTCTGCTGATAGTCCGGGCAGGTGCAGGTCTCCTCGCGGAGATCCACCGTGTAGGCATCGGCGCTGCATCCGGGGACGAGGTAGGTCTGAGGGCCTACCTTCCTGATCTCTTCTCCGCGCTCGTTGTAGAGGCGCATAGCCCGCTCTGCGCGGGCCCTCTCGTGTACACTCACTTCGGCCATTGGGTCACTCCCCTGTGGTCCGGGCCTCGGGGTGTTGGAGCACCGCCGGGGCCGATTTTCTACTCCAGGTCCCCAACAGGAACCTTTGCCATGAAGGCTCGATTCCGGCGGCAAGGAGCGGAGTCAAGGGTGGGTCCCGAAAAGTTTTTGTGGAGCCCCGCGGAGCAAAACCCGGAGGGCGGTCAGGCGAAGCCTGGCCGAGTTTTCGGGTGCCCTTGACGGAGGGACGCCGCCGGTACGCTGACAGGCGGCAAAGGTTCGATACACGCCAGCGGAGAAAGCATCGAGGTTACCCCCAACGGATCCAGCCTCTACAAGCGGGGAGCGGGCGCAGCCCGCTGGCCGCGCCTCCACGTCTCTCCTACCGCCAAGAAACGCATAGGGGCTCTGGGCGACCTGGCGAAGCCTGGGCGCCCTGTGGCCCGTACCACAGGGTCGCTTGCTACTATTGCCTCGCGCTTACAGAAGTAGCGTTATTCGGAAGCTCACTCGTCCAGGGGGCTCTGGAGAACCCGTACCAGCTCTTGGGCTGCGTAGACTCGGTTCCGCCGGCGCCCAGTTATCTCTTCCAGCAGTCCTTCTGCCTCGAGGGACGACACCAGCCGGCGCGCCGCCTCGAAAGAAATACTCAAAGCGTTGGCTAGCTCCCGTATGTCCGTCACAGGACGAGCGAATAGATGGTCCAGGGCCGAAATCACGTTTGCTCCGCTGCCCGCCTTCTGGAAGCGCTCCCGGTAGGATTCGCGCAGATCGAAGAGCTTCCCAGCTCGCCGGGCCGCGTCGCGGGCCTCGGTGACCACGCCTCGTAGAAAGAAGAGCAGCCACTCCTCCCAGGCGCCTCTACGGCTGACGGCGAGCAGATGATCGTAGTACGACTCGCGGTGGCGCTCGAAGTAGGCGCTAAGGTACAAAAGCGGCTCGGGCAACAGGTCGCGCTCGATGAGCATGAGCGTTATCAGAAGCCGCCCTATACGGCCGTTGCCGTCGAGGAAGGGATGTACGGCCTCGAACTGATAGTGGACGAGGGCGATGTCCACGAGATGCGGCAGCCTGGTCTCCTCGTGAATGTACCGTTCAAGCTTCCCCAGAGAGGATGAGATCTCACCCGGGGGCGGGGGCACGTAGGTGGCCTCTCCCGCTTCCGCTCCCGGGGAACCTATCCAGTTCTGTACGCGGCGGAACTCTCCCGGAGCGCGCTGCGCCCCTCTTACGCCTTCCATCAGGATCTCGTGCATCTCCCTCAGAAGCCTCAAGGAGAGCGGCATATCCTGTAGCCGTCCCATACCATGCTCCAGCGCCCGCACGTAGTTCTGGACCTCCTGCACATCCCCCTCTGCTCCGGCGAGCCGAAGAGCGGAGGCTCGGCCTCAAAGGCGTAGAGGTCCACAAGCGAGGCCTGGGTACCCTCGATGCGGGAAGAGAGCACGGCCTCGCGCCTCAGAAAGGGCCGGGTCAGCAGATAGGGATTCGGCAGGGTGCGGCTCAGGCCGGCCAACTCGCCCAGAGCGCGGTCGGCCTCCGACAGAGCCCGGATTAGCCGGGGAGAGTACTCCAGATCCGGTGGAAGAGGATCCGGCACGAAGGCCCATGCCCGGTCTCCGATGGATACGAGCTGTCCAGATTTGTCTGGTGTGAAATCCTCCTGGTGCATTGCGAGGCTTATTCTACACAATTGCCCTTTTGTTGAATAACTCTGCTGCTATTCAACGCCGGTTGTGTGAGAGTCGAAGGCTCATTCACTCTTGCGGGAGGATTGCGCTCTGATTCATCAGCCTTCCAGGAGGACGAGGGTTTTCCTCGTCCTCCTGGCCTACATTCGTGTCTCCCCGTTCTCCCGGGTAGCGCCGCATCTAACCGCACTATTTTGGCGGCCAGCTTCTGCGTACAGACTTCGTGGAGCGGTGCGTGAGTAGGCCATTAGTCTCCGACGGGAACTCGCTCGGATGTTCCTTGAACACGAAGAAATCGTCCTGGCGATAGCTCTGTGCCAGCTCCTCGACCTGTTGCATGGCCTTCTCGTGGGCGAAGAACAGGTAGACCCGGTCTATATTCGGGTCAGCACAGTAGCTGTCGAGGATGGACTCGTAGGCGGAGAGCCTGCTCTTGCTGACGTGCGTAAGCTCGAGCCCGACCGCCGCGACAGCGCCACTGTCTCTGAAGAACAAAACACCCTCGGGAGTCGCCGGCCAGGCCTTATGAGCGCCCGGGCTGGAAGCGGGCAACTTGCGACCTAGCTTCTCTTCCCGCTCTGCCCTGACCTCCTCGCTCATAAGCTCGCGGCCGGTTATCCACTCCGCCCGGCCGCCAAGCGAGTCCATCATGTTCTGGTAGAGACCTACCATCTTCTTGTAATAGTCGAGCCCGTGCGCCAGGTCGATTACAGACACGTCAGGGAGGTTACTCATTCCCGCGGCTTCTTCTCCCTCGCGGGTTATCCGGTAGACGGTCTCCGAATCGCTCTGAAAGTATTGGACATTGGCGTCGATCATTCCTTCCCGACGCATAAGCTCGAGCTGGTCGCAAGCCCGATCCTCGGAGTCGAAGAACCGCTCTGCCGCCAGAGAAAAATTGCTCTGGGCGAACAGATTCTTCCAAATTGGATACCGATTCATTAGCTGCTTCACATCGGCCGCGATGAACCTCGCAAGGAACTGCAGCACCTCACGCTCGAGATCGCGGTTTCTCGGAATGCTCGTGGACACACGGGAGGACGTAGGCTTTCGGTTCCGTAGGTCCCGGCCCGGCTGACGCCGCTCTTCGTTGACTACCTCGAGCGGCTCTTCCTCGCCTCCTACTATCTCTATGCCTTCCGGTACGATCTCCGGCTCTTCTGAACCAGGAAACACTCTGCGATTTGAGGAGTTACCAGTCTCCGATGAGGAGGACAAACTCCTAGACTCAGTCTTCTCGGAGGCGCTAACGGGAGCCGGGACGATCGCCGCTACCCGGGCGGGGTCGAGATACACCGGAGCCCGATGACCATCGCGGGCGGTGTAGGTGCATTTCTGCAGCCCGCCGTCTTGAGAACCCCCTTCTAGCTCGATATCGGCATCTTCGGCCAGCAACTCTATCGGGGTTCTGCCGTCGTCGAAGTGGATGGTCACCTGATACATACCTGCCTCCTCTAGTACGCTGTTTTCTATACTCAGCTTCATTTACCTATCAGCCACCCGTGATCCAGTTCTTCACGGCGTCTTTCCGCCGCTGTTTCTTCTCCTCTTTTTCCCGTACCGCCTGACGATTGGCCGATGCTGCTTCGATGATCGCCTCTCTAAGCTTTCGTTCGCGGTCTCCCCGGGAGAGGTTGCTACCCCCAAGCTTTCTGGCGACCTCGTCTTGGACACGGCGCTGCTCCTCCTCTGTCAGGTAATCCAGGGCCTGCTCGTAGAGCTTCTTTTGCCTTGCCTCCTCCTCGCGCTTGCGCTGTTCTTCTCTCTCGCGGAGTTCCTTCTCCTCCTGCTCGCGGCGGCGTTGTTCCTCGGCGCGCCGTTTGCGCTTCTGCTGCTCTCTCCACTTGTTCATGGGCGGAAGCTCAGGACGGGCGGCACCGTGGAAGCGTAGGTTTAGGTGGTCCGCGCTCTGGCGCCTTTTCGCTCTATCATCGACAACCTTCTGGGCTTCGGCGAGCGCCCTCTTCCTTTTCTTCTCGGAGAAGAAGTACCAGACGACGCCGTCCACCTCGCCATCGCTGTCGAAGTAGTCCTCGAGCTGCTCTCCCAAATCCCAGTTGCGAGAGTCGTCAGGTATGTGGCTCCGGTGGCGGCCTGCGTACTTCTCGCACGCCTCGTAGTAGCGCTGGGACTCCTTACCACTAACCTCAAGTTCGACCGCCCAGCGCTCCCCGCCCGGTCCCAGGAGGAGGCCGTCCGGAACCCGCCCTATGCTCATCCCGGGTTTCAGGCGGCTGCGGATCATACGCTCTGTGATCCAGCCTTCGAGGTCATAGCCCGTGAGGCCGAGAGCGAGGTCAACGACCTGCAGGTCGTGCTCGTAGTCCCGCTTGTCCAGGCTCGCTGGAACCAGGTCAAGCCCGACCAGGGCAAGCCCCCGCTTCGTGGCCCGGTACACGCCGTGATCGCCGACCCAGGTGTACCGGTGCTCCAGGAACCCGGCCCCGCAGAGCTTGCGCAGCCTCCTGTAGACGGCCTGCTCCGACACTGTTCTCAGCCACCCGGTCTCATCAAGGTAGTCGAAGGCGAACAGCTTGAGCTGCGGCATAGTCACCCACCCGTTTACGCCGGCCATCCAGACGATATTCCGGTCTCTGGGCTGGATCCTGATCCCCTTCCGAATCCGGCTGACAGACGCAACAGAGGCTGCGGCTTCACGAGACGCCATGTATCCTCCCCTCAGACCACGCTCTGTCTATGCCCGACCAACGTGGGCGCTCTTCGCAGCGACTGGAAAAGTCCGCAGACCCACACCCAGAAACAGCAGGTAGGGCGAGTAAGCTGTGCAAGAAACCACCTCACCATAATTCCTTTACCTAGGAGGGATGCGAGATGTTCAGGTTGTTGAGAAGGCTGTAGTTTCGGGCTCAACAACTTCCTAAACACCGGGTCCAACGAGTTCAGGAAAGCTTCATCTGTTCGGGACGCATGGTTCATCGTCATCCAATCGTGTTCGTAGTTGCATATTGGACACTTCCACTAGCTCAGAAAGACGTCGACGCCCGTACTGTCGGCATTCCCCCGAGGATGGGATACTCATGGTTGGCCAACCAGCCTCTGCCGAGACTCCTCCAGACGGCGACGAAGCCTCGCTTTCCTTATGCCGCATCTTCAACCCTCCTCCAGTTCCAGCGCGGCTTGCGGGTCATTGGAGACGGCGCGCCACGCCTCGGCGAGCTTCCCGCCAAGCTCGTAGCGCGTAACCTCGGCATAGGTTTCGCCGTATATCTTGGCGGAGGTCGGGAGGCGCACGCGCAGCGTGGACCCGAGAAGCTCTGCGCCTACACACCAGGGTCCGAACCACGGCGGCACCTCCTCCGCTTCCATTAGCGAAGAGGCTACCCTCAACCACGCGGACTCGGCTTCAGACAACTCGGACATGCTTTCATCTTCTTCTGTTTGATCTCTATGGGTATTCTCTGAATTAGAAGGTGAGTTTTCCGCATACTCGTTGGCGGTTTGTTCTTGATCTTGCTCGCCCGTACCCTGCAATCTTGAATGCTCGTGCTCCCCATCCTTGTCTGGGGCTTTTCCGCAAACTTGAGAATCCTGAGGCTCGTCGATCAGCTCGAAGAAACGGTGCCAGTTGATCCGATAGTGCAGCCGCGCGGGGACGCCGCGCCGGCTCTCCTCGATCACGCCCTTCCGTCGTAGCGCCTTACGGGCGCCTTCCTGTTCGTAGCGGGTCATGGCCGTCTCGGCCTCCAGTTCGGACTGGGTCTTCCAGATCCAGGCGCCGTAGCCGGCCTCGGAGTCGTTCTTGGTGTTCGACCAGAACGCTACCTGCTGGAATAGTAGGGCGGCGTT
The DNA here is from genome assembly GCF_001029505.1 of Rubrobacter aplysinae. NCBI lineage: Bacteria > Bacillati > Actinomycetota > Rubrobacteria > Rubrobacterales > Rubrobacteraceae > Rubrobacter > Rubrobacter aplysinae. The sequence continues at coordinate 100,335 of NZ_LEKH01000005.1, forward strand.
GATCCCGCCAAATAGCCGGGCAAGCTGAGGATGGAACGCTACGGGTTTATCCGACAGCAGCCCCCGCATACGTTCATAGGACCGCACAGGCTACCCGAAGAGGCCACCGTGAGGCTGATGCCCCGCCTCCTCGCGCTGCTCGGCGAGCCAGGCTACTACGTCGCTACGCCTGACTATCCTGTTTCGCCCGACCCGATAAGAGGCGATCTCGCCTGATTGAAGAAGCTCGTATGTCTTCGTGCGCCCACACCTCAATAGTTGAGATACCTCTTCCGGCTTCAAGAACTCGGCGCTGGTAGCTTCCTTCTCCATAGACTCCCTCCTACATCCCGTTACATCGCACACACTACTACACATTCTTGAGTAGTGCAAAACGATATGTACAAATCTCTGCTGGTATCATATGGTGTTGGAGACTGGCTACGAAGTGAGAGTGCGGAGGGAGATGGAAGAGAGAGACACGCGGTTACTCAAGGGGACACTGGACATCTGCCTACTGGCGATGATCGAGGAGAAGGATTGCTACGGGTACGAGATGATAAGTACCCTGCGGGATAAGGGTTTCCCTTTGGCTAACGAGCGCAGCGTCTACCCCTTGTTGGGGAGGCTCGAACTCGACGGGCTAATCGAAGGGTACCTGCAGGCCTCTAACGACGGTCCTGCTCGAAAGTATTATCGAATTCAGCCCGAGGGTTGCACTCGCTTACGCGAGCGAGCGAGGAGAACCTTCGAGATCTACGAGCTCGCCAGAGAGATAGTCACTGAGAGGGTTGATCTTGAGCAGCAAGTTTCTACATGATCACGTCGACAATTATGTAGCTGAGTGTGTAGAGCACTGGACCCGAGCGGGCCTCTCCCGACGGCGCATCGAGCTATTGAAAGGCGAGATGGAGCCCAGCATCCAGGCCGCGACAAACAGGGGCCAAGCTCCCGAAGAGGTGATGGGCTCTCCTCGCGAGTGGGCGGAGTTGCAGTATGAGCTATACAGTGAAGAACTATCACCTCGGCAACAGCGGACTTTCAAGTTGCTGGGCTCGGTGTTTCTCTTCCTCTTTATAGGAACACTTGTAATCGTGGCCCAGCACGTCTTCCACTCGAAATGGGCCTTCCCGCTCGTCCCCGGTTTCTTCGCGTGGCCGATCTTTCTGGGAGTCATTGTTTTCCTGTCCAAGTCCGCCAGGGTGACCTCTTCTATATTCAACCCGGCGAAGCGCAAAGGCAACCTCACCCACGGAGACTACCTGATCTACGCCTCAGGCTTTCTCCTGGGTATCCTAGTCCCGATCAGGAACTTAGGAGAGGCCTCTCCGGGACTTATCGAGTGGCACTGGTACTACAGTCTGGCGCTGGTCATCCTCACGGCCTTCGTCGGCGCGATGTTCTTCAGGCAGGACCCTACACGCCACGGTGAGAGCGATCCGGCAATAGAAGAATCCCTAGGACTCTTCCCCAACGAGAAGGCCCAGCGGCAGCGGAACCGTAAGCTCAATCGAATAGTTCTGGCTTGCATCTCGTGGTCCGCGCTTTGTTTCGGGGTAGCATGGCTCCTCACTGCTCCCGCGACGCGCGAATCCGTTGGAATAGCCGTGATGATTTCCCTGTGCTGCTTGCTGGTTCTGGTCAGCGACGAGCTTGCCAGCAGGCGCCGAAACAAAAGCAGCGCTCGCGCATGACTCGAGCACAAGGAGGCCATCCTCTCGACGGATACCCCTCTTGAGCCAGAGTCCAGGTAAATGATCCAAAGGAAAATATTGCAACAAACCTGTAGTGAATATAGCAATGGTAGTGTACACTGTAGTGTGTCTTTTTGGTCTACACTTTTTACGTAGAGAGGCTGGCCGGGTGAAGTTTGTCAGTTCGCGGGAGATCAGGGTAAACCCGAAGCCCGTTTTCGAAGCGCTCGAAGATGAAGAAGTCGTACTCACCTCCCGGGGCAAGCCGGTGGCGTTGCTCCTCGAAGTCAGCGGCGATGATCTCGAGGAAACCGTTCGACTCGTCAGACGAGCCAAAGCTCAGGCCGCCACCTCCCGCCTGCGCAAGAGCGCCATGGAGCAGGGCGCGGATAAGTTGAGCCAGGAGGAGATAGAAGCAGAAATAGAGGCTACTCGTAGCGAACGCTCGGAACGGTGAGCCTGGAAGGGGTGGTGCTGGATACCAATGTCCTGGTGTCCTCTCTACTTAACAGTTTCGGAGCACCCGGCAGGGTGCTCGATCTGGTGCTAGCCGGTGAGCTAAGCGCCGCCCACGACGACCGCGTCCTGAGCGAATATCGGGAGGTGCTCTACCGGGAAAAGTTTGGCTTCTCCCCCAGGGACGTGGAGGGGCTTCTGGACTTTCTGGAGGCCGAGGGGATCAAGGTCAATCCGCCGGTGCTCGGCGCCGAGCTTCCAGACCCAAACGACTCTCCGTTTCTCGAGGTGGCTCACGCCGCAGGTGCCGTGCTCGTCACCGGGAACCTCAAGCACTATCCAGAGAAGGAGAGACAGGGTGTCGAGGTACTGGACCCAGCCACATACCTCCAGAGATGGCTCTCGCACGTAGGAGACTCTGAGTCGTAGAGGGAAAGGGTTTGTAGAGTGTCCAGGAAAAAGGCTAATGGAGAAGGCTCTCTGACCAAATACAAGGACGGCCGCTGGTGCGGGCGGTGTACGGTCACCAGGCCCGATGGGAAACAGAGACGCATAGCCGTCTACGGTCGCACTAAAGAAGAAGCCCGGATCAAGCTCACCAAGAAGATGGCCGAGAGCGACTCGGGCGTTGTCTTCGACGCTGAGAATCAGACCGTGGAGGAGTACGTTACCCGCTGGCTGGAGGACTCGGCCAAGGGCAACATCGCTCCTCGCACCTACCACAACTACCGCCTACAGCTAAACAGGCACATCATTCCCGCACTGGGTAAGCGCAAGCTCGACAAACTCACGCCGCCGCAGATCCAGCGCCTCTACCGCTCCAAGCTCGACGACGGGCTCTCTCCCTCGAGCGTCCGCTACATCCACGCCGTGCTGCACCGCGCCCTGGAGCAGGCCGTCAAGTGGCAGCTCATCCCCCGCAATCCCGCAGACAGCGTGGACCCGCCAAAGGTCCGCCAACAGGAGCTGCAGCCGCTGGACGCCGAGCAGGCGCGCAAACTCCTCGAGGCGGCAAGTGGGGACAGGCTGGAGTGCCTCTACGTCGTGTCCCTGACGATAGGCCTCCGGGCCGGGGAGGCGCTCGGGCTGAAGTGGTCGGACATAGACCTCGAAGAGGGCAAGCTGCGAGTAAGCCGCCAGCTACAGCGCATGAGGGATGGCGGGGGACTCGTCTTCTCGGAGCCCAAGAACGCCAGCCGCCGCACCGTGGACCTCCCCGAGAGAACAGTGGAAGCCCTAAAGCTCCACCGCAGGCGGCAGGCCGAGGAGAGGCTGATCGCGGACTCTTACGGGGATCAAGACCTCGTCTTCGCCACCACCAGAGGCACTCCCCTGGACGCTCAGAACGTAGTCAACCGTTCCTTCAAGCCCCTGCTAAAGCGGGCAGAGCTTCCTGACATCCGGTTCCATGACCTGTGGCATACCTGCGCAACCCTGCTACTCGGACGCGGAGTACACCCTAAGATGGTTCAGCACCTCTTGGGACACTCCACCATCGCGATGACTCTCGACCGCTACTCCCACTGGGTACCGAGCATGGGCAGACAGGCCGCGGACGGGATGGACGCCGCCCTCTCGTAGCGGCCGGTTGGCATCACGTTGGCATCAAAAAGCCCCCGGCCCGATCCGGGGGCTTTTCCTTTTCCCGCATTTGCAGGAAATTCGAGAGAGCCGACGATCCGATTCGAACGGACGACCTGCTCATTACGAATGAGCTGCTCTACCTGCTGAGCTACGTCGGCGTGGTGCGTAGGGAGTATATCGTAGGGGCCGGGGCTCGTCACGGGTCTACGTATTCCGGGCGACCAGCCACCTGAAGCGGGCGGTGGTAACGGTCTCGGCGCGCTGGTTCTTTACCGTTAGCCCAGAGGTCACGAGCCCGGCTTGATCCCGGCTCTCCAGATCGAGCACCTCGGTTTCGGCGTGTACGGTGTCTCCTATAATGGTCGGACGTCTGAAGCGCAGGCCCTCTATGCCGTGAAACGCCTGCACGGCTCCGGGCTTGAGGGTTATGAGGCCGGTAACGACGGAGAGCACCAGCATCCCGTGGGCGACGCGCTCTCCGTACATGGTCCCGGAGGCGTACTCGGCGTCGGTGTGAAGCGGGAACCAGTCGCCGCTCAGGGAGGCGAAGTTCACTATGTCCGTCTCGGTGATGGTGCGGGCAGGCGTGGTGTTGCGGTCGCCTACCTGGATCTCATCGAAGTAATGGCGTATCAATGGGCTCCTCTCGCTCGTGTGGTATTGGTGGAGGTTGGAGTGTACCGGAGAAAGGGCCGCGCAAGCCGCCGCACCCGAGCACTCCGGGCATTCATCTAAGGTGCTCCACGTCTCCGAGACCGGTGACGCGCCGCCCGTGACCCTCCAGCAAGAGGCGGGAGATCGAGCCGTTGGCAAGCTGCGCCTCCTTGCCGGGGACCTCGGGGCCGAGCTCCTCCACGAATAAGCTCCCGAGGAGCCCGCCGTGAGAGACCACTATCACCGTCTCGCCCGGTGCGTGATGCTCCAGGATTCTGCCCAGCGTCCGCCGGAGTCTCTCCAGGGCGGAGGCGGTGCTCTCCGCGCCCACGTACTCCCAGCGTTCCTCGTCCGGTAGCTCGAAGAAGCGGCGGGCGAGGCCGGGATGCCGAGCCTCGAAGCCGCTCCAGGTATGGCCCTCAAGCATGCCGCCGCCACGCTCAGTAAGATCGTCGAGGCACTGTATCTGCCCCGCCGGATAGCCCACCTCCGCGGCGATGACCCGGGCACTCTCGACCGCCCGGACGAGCGGGCTACTGTACACGTGGACCGGCTGGATGCCCAGTATACCGGCGAGCGAGCGTCCGGCGCGGTGCGCCTGATCCCGCCCCTCCTCAGAGAGCCCGTAGTCCAGCCGGCCCTGCCAGATGCCGGCCGCGTTCGCCGTAGAACGGCCGTGGCGCACGAGTAAAGCCTGCACCGCCTGCTCCTCCCAAACTTCCCGAACTTCCCGAACTTCCGGAATGTCCCGAGTTTCCTGATCACGCCTCACGTCACACCGGCCGAGATCGCCAGGACGTCTCCCACGTCGGGCAGGCCGTCCATGTGGCGGTGCCCGGCGGCCAGCGGCACGGCCACGAAGCCGAGGGAGACCGCAACACCGGCGGGTAGCAGGTATCCGAGTCCCAGAAGCGCGGCCACCACTGGCAGCCCGACGAGGATACCGAACACCGCCTGCAGATACCCGTAAGAGGCCGCCTCCCCGAGCGTGGCGCGCCCGGCCGGATACACGGTAAAGAAAGAGGTGAAGAAAGAGAGCAACGCCCGCACGATAGCCCCGGCTACCGCAGCCTGAGCGGCACACCCGAGACGCAGAGATATACCTCCTCCGCGGCGGCTGCAACGCGTTGGTTGGCGAGCCCGAGGAGGTCCCGGAACCGCCGGCCCTCCGGGCTCTCCGGCACGAGCCCCAGCCCCACCTCGTCACTCACGACCACCACCGGCGGGCCGAGCCCGGAGGCGTCGGAGAGAAAAACGTCCAACTCCCCAAGAACCTCCTCGTCGGACCCGGCATACATCCTCCCCGAGATCCAGAGGGTAAGCGAGTCCACGAGCAAGGCTCGCGAGCCTCCAGCAGTCCGAGCAGCGTCCGGCAGGCTCGCACCAGAGGGCCCGTAGGAGATCTCGAACGTGTCCCAACCGGCGGGCCGCCCACGGCGATGGTCCTCGATGCGCTGCCACATCTCCGCGTCGTCCTCCGGGGCCTCGGCGGTGGCCACGTACAGCACGCTCTCGCCGCCAAGCTCCAGGGCGAGACGCTCGGCGAAGCGGCTCTTCCCGCTGCGCGCGCCGCCGGTAACGAACGTTCGCACGCTCATGGCCGCTCTGACAGCTCTGCCCGCACGGCATCCACCAGACGCCGGTTCTCCTCCCCGCCCCGCACCGCGACCCGGAAGTGCTCCGGGCCCAGCCCCTCAAAAGGCTCACAGCCCCGCACGAGCATCCCGCACCGGGCCAGACGTTCCGGCATCCCCGCGGGTCCCCTGAGCAGCAGGAAGTTCGCGTCGCCCCCATACACCCTGAGCCGGGGTATGGGCCGGAGAGCGGAGATCATCCCGGCCCGGAGCTCCGACATCAGCTCGACCGATCGTGTCGTGAAGCCGGGTTCAGAGGCCGCCGATATCCCCGCGGCCTCGGCGGCTACGTTTACGGGCCACGAGGGCTGTAGCCCGCCGTACCGGTCGGCTTCCGGGGTGACGAGACAGCCGAGCCTGAGGCCCGGCACGCAGAAGAACTTGGTAAAAGAGCGCGCCACGATCAGGCCGGGGCCGGTACGATCGGCTACGCTCAGTTCCGGCGCGAAATCCGCGAAAGCCTCGTCCACCACGAGCGCCGCCCCGGCCTCCCGCACCGTCTCCGCGACTTGCAGCACCTCTTTACGCCGGATTCCGCCGCCGGTCGGGTTGTTCGGGTTGCAGAGGAAGACGGCGTCGCGCTCCGACGGCTCTCCCAGGGAGCTGTGGTCCAGCACGAACCGGTCTCCACTCTCGCGCCAGGCGACGCGTCGGACGACCTCCAGCCCGGCGGCCCCAGCGGCGGCCGCGTACTCGCTGAAGGTGGGGTCGAGGATCAGGGCCCGCCGGGCCCCGGAACGCGCCAGCCCGAGCGCGGCCAGGAAAAGCGCCTCCGTCCCGCCGTTGGTGGGCAGTATGGAGGCCGGATCCACTGCTAGATAACCCGCCAGAGCCCGGCGGAGCTCCGTATATCCCGGGTCCGGGTAGACCGTGGCCGAGGAGATCGCGGCCCGCGCCGCCGCCAGCGTACCGGAGGGAGGCCCGAGGGGATTGATGTTCTGGGAGAAGTCCAGAAAGTCCTCCCGGGCGAGCCCAAGCCGCCGGCTCGCGGCCGCGGCATGTGCCCCGTGATGCCGCCCGCCCGGGCTCTCCACCCATCCCTCAGCCACGCGCCACGATCTCCGCGGAACACAGTGCGAGCCCGAGGGCGAAGCAGGCTCGGCGCATGAGACGTATCGCCCGGCGGATGTCCCCGGGTCCGGGCCGCCGCCCCTCACCGATGACGGGTCCGGTACGCACCTCGCCCCCGTAGCGGCTGTCTCCGCCGAGCATGAGTCCCAGGGCACCCGCGAAGGCGGCCTCGGCCCACCCGGCGTTCGGGCTGGGATGGAGAGCGCCATAGCGGCGGGTGAGGCGGACGGTGCGGAGGGGGCTGCCGGACACGGCTGCCACCGCGAGCACGGTAAGCCGCGCTGGGAGGAGGTTCGCCAGATCGTCGAGCCGGGCCGGGGCGAGCCCGAGGTCCCGGTACACGCCACGGCGATAGCCGAGCATGGAGTCCAGGGTGTTCACCGCCCGGTAAGCCATCGCGCCCGGCGCGCCCCAGAGCGCCGCGAAGAGCATCGGGGCAACGACGCCGTCGCTCGTGTTCTCCGCGACCGACTCTACCGCGGCCCGGGCGAGCTCGGCCCCCGAAAGCTCCTCCGTGTCGCGGCCCACGATCTCACCCGCCCGCCTCCGGGCCGATTCGAGATCCTCTCTTTCGAGCGCCCCGGCAACGGCTTCCGCACCCGCCGCGAGGCCCCGCATCGAGAGCGCCAGCGACACGAGGCCGGACTCGACGAGGGGTCGGAGCCTGCGGGACACGAGCCCGAGGAGCGCGGCGGTTAGCGTCCAGGAGGCCACGGGCACTGCTATCGCGGCGGCCAGCCCAACCAGCCGCCGGGCGTCCCGGCTCTCGGCCCGGTGTCCGAGCCGGTCGAAGGCCGCGGCGGCCTCTCCCATCCACACCGTGGGGTGCAGCCGGGCCGGGGGCTCCCCGAGCGCCGCGTCCACGAGTAGCGAAGCGGGAGCCAGGTGGCTCAAGGGCCGATCTCGTCCAGGGTCGCCATCTCCGAGAGCACGCGGGCCGCCGACTGCACGACGGGCACCGCGAGCAGCCCGCCGGTCCCTTCCCCGAGGCGCAGTTCGAGGTCCAGTACCGGCCAGAGCCCGAGGCTCTCCAGGCCGGCCCCCGCCCCGGGCTCGGCGGACCGGTGCCCGGCGATCATGTGGTCTACGCAGCCCACGGCGAAGGCCCGGGCGGCCAGGGCGGCGGCTACCGCTGAGACCCCGTCGAGGACGACCGGCACCCGGTACACGGCTCCGGTCAGGATCAGGCCCGCGAGCGCAGCGTGTTCGAGGCCCCCGACCGCCGCAAGCACCCCGAGCGGATCTTCGGGGTCCGGCTCGTGCAGGGCGAGGGCCTCTTCTATGACACGCACCTTCAAGGAGAGCGTCTCGTCGTCTATTCCGGTGCCGCGCCCGGTAACCCCCGAGGGCGGCGCGCCGGAGAAAACGGAGATCAAGGCCGCCGCGGCCGTGGTGTTCCCGATGCCCATATCGCCGGGCACGAGGAGATCCACCCCGCCGCTCTCCACCAGCTCCTCGGCCACACCGGACCCGGCCATCACGGCCCGCGCGGCCTCCTCGCGTTCCATCGCCAGCCCACGGCTCATGTCCGCCGTACCGGGCCGCACCTTCGCGCTGCGGAGCATGGGATGGCGCGGGAGCTCGGCGGCCACCCCGACGTCCAGCACCGTTACCCTGGCACCGGCGGCCTTCGCGAGCGCGTTCGCCGCCGCCCCGCCGGCGCAGAAGTTCCCCACCATCGCGGCGGTCACCTCTGCGGGCCAGGGTGAGACGCCGCGCTCCAGAACACCGTGGTCTCCGGCGGCGATCACGACCGCCGGGCTGCCGGGCACGGGCGGCGGGCACTCCCCGGCGCTTCCGGCCAACCGCTCCCCGAGACTCTCCAGCCTCCCCAGGCTCCCCGGCGGCTTGGCCAGCAGGGCGTGGCACTCCCGGGCCGCCTCCGCCATCCGCCCGTCAGCACCCTCTACATCTTCCGCAAGCTCTTTTACACGGTCCTCGAAGGCCACACTAACTCCTAGTGGTGATGATGGCCGGGGCCATGACCGTGCTCGTGTTCGTGACCGGGCTCGTCGGGATGATAGTGGGGCGTGGCGGGCTTGCCGACCTGGGTCTCGAAGCCCGGCAGGGCGACCCGGTGTACGCATACGTCGCAGTTCATGCGGATGTCTCCGGCCACCGCTTCCCGGTAACGCTCGACGAGCAGGTCCGCTATCTCCGGCTCAGCCCCGAAGTACCCCGCGTAGCGCACCTCGACCTCCGGGTGATCACCGGCGAACGCCTCGCTCTGCTCCCGGATGCGCTCCTCCAGCACCCCGGTAAACAGGAAGTACGAGAACACGACTATCTTCTCCGCCCCGAGCCTGCGGCAACGCTCCAGGGCCTCGGTCACGCCCGGCGGGGTCATGCTGATGTAGGCGGGCTCGACGTCGCGGTAAGGGCGTCCTTCGTAGAAGAGGCGGGAGATCTTGGCGAGGTCCGAGTTCGCGTCCGGGTCGGAGGAGCCGCGCCCGACGACGAGCACCGCCGTGTCCTCCTTCTCCTCCCCGGCCACGACCTCCGAGACACGCCGCTCCATGAGCTCCAGAAGCTCGGGACGTACTCCGAGGGCCCGGCCGTACTGGAAGCCGAGACCCGGGTGAGACTGCTGCTCCCGCACCAGCGTCGCCGGGATGTCATCCTTGGAGTGTCCGGCGGCGAGCAGCATCAGCGGCACCGCGGCTATCCGCCTCGCCCCCTCGGCGGCGAGCTCCGTTACGCTCTCGGAGATCGGGGGCCTCGACAGCTCTATGAAGCCTCCACCGATGCTCATTTGCGGGTTGCGCTCCTTTACGAGCCCGACCAGCCGGTGAAACTCCTCCGCGCCCCGCGGGTCCCGGCTGCCGTGTCCGACGACCAGCATCGCCGGTTCCGTATCAATGTTTCTCTCCGATACGACACCAAGGCTCGTGTTTGATCTGCTGCTCAGGTTCCGCACGGTGGTCCTCCTCAGTCTCTTTCGTGGTGGTCGTGGTAGATCAGGGCGTTCACGGCCGCCGCCGCCACGGCGGAGCCTCCCTTTACACCGCGGTTCGCCGCCGCGGGCAGCCCGCTCCCGAGCAGCGCGGCCTTCGACTCCGCCGCCCCGACGAAACCGACCGGCAGCCCGACGACGAGGACGGGCCGGGCCTCCATCCCTAGCAGCTCGTACAGCGCCGTCGGTGCATTGCCGACGACCCACACCGCCCCCTCCCCGGCCTCTTCCAGATCCTCCAGAGCGACCCGGAACCCGGCGGCGGAGCGGGTAACCCCACTCTCCTGCGAAATCCGCCTGGCGCGCCCGTCCGCGACGTAGCTCGCGGTGCGGCCTGAGCGGCGGGCCGTGATCCCGGCCCCGACCATCCCGACGTCGCAGATTACGGGACTGCCTCCAAGCAGCGCCTCCCGCCCGCGTTCGAGCACCGCCTCGTCCAGAACCAGGCTCTCCGCGTACTCCAGATCCGCCGAGGCGTGGATCACACGCTCCGCGACGGCCCGCGAGAGCGGCGGAAGGTGAGAGAGGTCCACGAGTTCGCGCATTATGCGGTAGCTCTCCTCCTCTATGGGGTGGGCTTGTCTTTTTGGCCTCAAAGTCCTCTCCCGCCACCGGGAGCTTGCACATCTCGTACCTCTTGCACGAGGACCTGCTCTATGGCCGAGGCCGGGCATACCTCGGCGCACTCGGCGCAGGCGGTGCACCTGTCCTCCAAGACCAGTAGCGGCGAAGGGGAACCGCGCGGCGCGGGTCTTATCGCGTTCTCCGGGCACGTCTTTATGCAGGCCCCGCAACCGAGACAAGCGTCCGTAACCTCAAAGACACGCCTCACAGGGTATACCCCCGGGGCGTCACCATGCGGCCATCCATGACGCGGGTCTGCGAACCGCCCACGATCACCACGGTCAGCATGTCCACATCCTCCACCCGGAGCGACCCGAGATCCGTGACCTTTACCGTCTGCGTCGGGCGATAAGCGTCGGTCACGAGCCCTATAGGCGTCTCCCGCGAGCGGTGTTCGAGGAGTATGTCCCGGGCCTTGCCGAGCTGCCAGTCGCGCCCGCGAGAGCGTGGGTTGTAGAAAGAGACCACGAAATCCCCGGCCCCTGCGGCCCGTATCCGGCGCTCTATAGCCTCCCACGGCGTCAACAGGTCAGAGAGACTTATAGAGCAGTGGTCGTGGCCGAGCGGCGATCCCAGCAGGGAAGCCGCGGCGTTGGCGGCGGTTATCCCGGGGACCGAGATCACCTCCACCTCCCCATCCGCGTCGCCGAGGGCCTCCAGCGCCGGAGAGCCCATCGCGTACACCCCGATATCGCCGCTCGACACCAGCGCCGCGCTTCCTCCGGCCCTTGCTTCCAGGATGGCCGTCTCCGCCCGCTCTACCTCGCTCCCGAGCGGGGGCATCTCGACGCGGGTGCCGGGCCTGAGCACGTGTCTTACTCTATCGACGTACTGATCCAACCCCACCACCAGAGCGGAGCGCCAGAGCGCCTCGCGGGCCATCGGAGGAATGAGGCCATCGTCTCCGGGGCCGAGACTTATCAGGTACAGTCTCCCCCGCACAGGGGTACGGACGACCGCCACGGTCGCGTTGGCCGACTTCTGCTTCTCCACGACGAGCTCGCCGCCTTCCGCGAGAGCCGCCGCCTCCGAGACGCTCGGCGTGCCGACGGCTCTCATCACGGCCTCCGAGGGGTTCGGCGCCTCGATTGTCGAGAGGGCCTCGGCGGGGTAGAACGTGATCCCGACGCCCAGTATTGCGGCAGCCTCGTGCGGTCCGGCTTCGTCGCGCTTGGCCTCGACGCTCGCCAGACGGGCGACGCTCTTCTCCGAGAGCCCGGCTTCCCGGAGCGAGGAGCGCAGGAGCCCCAGTATCTCGTCGGCGGCGGCCCCCCGGCTACAGCCCACACCAACCACCAGAGACGACGGACGGTACACGACAGAGGGTCTGGAGGATCTACCGGGCGCCTCGATCCGGTCCGAGATCACGACGCTCGGCGTGCCGCTTCTAGGGCTTTCGGCACGTACTACGTTGTGCGGCAAGGGCCCGAGTGGCCAGCGCCTCTCGGAGACCAGGAGGACCTCATCACCGGACACGACGGCCCGTCCGACGGCGGCGAGATCCGGGCCGTCCTCGACGGTAAAGCCAAGTTCCGCTCCAAAAGCTCCGAGCGAGGGCGTCTCGACGGCCTCGCTCGCGGTGGTTATTACCGGCTCCGCCCCCAGGGATCCGGCAACGCGCCGGGCGAGCTCGTTCGCGCCTCCCTCGTGACCGCCGCACAGTGAGACGGCGAAACGGCACCCGTCGTCCACGGTAACCACGCCGGGGTCCTCGTCTTTATCCCCGAGAAGCCCCGATACGAGCCGGAGCGCGGCCCCGGTAGCCAGGAAGATCACGACACCGTCGCACTCTCTCCAGGCCCGGGCGACCGACTCCCGGACGACGCCTTCGTACAGCACCGCGTCCGGCCAGGAGTCACGCAGGTGCCGGGCGTTACGCCCGCCGTTCGCCGTGGCCGCCACGAGCCCGATCACGGCCGGCTCCCGGCTACCACGAAGACGGGGGTCTCGGCGGCGAGCCGGTGCAGATGTCCCACACCTCTCACCTTCGACGCCTGTAGCAGCGTCGTCTCCACCTCCAGGCCGCTCGACTCCAGGATCTCACCCGCCGGCACGACGCGCTCCAGCCCGATCAGGGTCAGCACCACGGCCCGCCGCGCCCGCGAGGCGCAGAGCCTTATCGTCTCCTCGAAACCGCCGCCGGTGCCGCCGATAAATACCGCATCCGGCTCTGGCAAATCTTCCAGAGCTTCCGGCGCGGCTCCCTCCACGACGCGGACGTAGACGCTGTGCCGGCAGGCGTTGCGACGCACGCGGTCGCAACTCTCGGCGTCGCGTTCTACCGCCACCGTAGCGGCCCCGAATCGGGACGACTCTACCGCAATAGAGCCGCTTCCAGCGCCCACGTCCCACACGAGGTCGCCGGGCCGGGGAGCCAGCCGGGCGAGCGCCAGCGCGCGGGGCTCGGGCTTCGTGATCATGGCCGAACGATGCTCGAACTCCTCCTCGGACAACGCCCAGCCACCGGCCCGCTCCGGGCCGGATATCCAGGGCTTATCCCCCACCCCGCACGACTCGTCCAATGAGAGCACGACATTCGGGTCTTCCCACGTCATCCCGGCAACATCTTCGGCGGCTCCCCGGAATACCCGCTCGCCGGGCTCACCGAGCCTCTCGGCCACCAGCAGAGTGCGTCTCCAGCCTTCCTCCTCCAGGCTCTCGGCGAGTCGGGCCGGGCCAAACTCCGGAGAGGTGAGCACGGCGACCTTCGGATACGCCCGGCAGACATTTACCGCCCGGCGGGGGTCGCGGCCGTGGGCGCTGACCGTCACGGCGTCGTCCCAGGGTATACCGGCGCGGGCGAAGGCCAGAGCGACCGAGGAAAGCCCCGGCGTCACGCTCAACCCGTCGCCGAGCCTCTCGGCCAGCACGCGTACGATACCGAAGTAGCCGGGGTCTCCAGAGGCCAGCACCACCGCCTCGTCCGCCGCCTCAAGCCGCGCCATGCTCCCGGAAAGGTCTCCACCGAGCACGGCGGCGCGCTCCGGCTCGACCCCCACGGCGTCCAGATGCCGCCGCCCGCCCGCGACGAGCTCCGCCCGGCGCAGTCTCTCCTCGCTCTCCAGGGAGAGCGGCGAGCCGTCCAGCCCGATAACGGAGATCCGGCTCAATGGCTCTCCCGAGCGGCGGTAGTAAGATCCAGCGCGCCGGCGCTCGCGCCCGCGGGCTCCAAGGTGTCGAAGTCGATCAGTATCACGTACACCTCTATCTTGCCCCCGGCATACTCCGTCAGGCACTCCGCCGCCCGCTCGCAGACGAGATCGCAGGCCCGATACAGATCGGCCTCGCGCCACAGCTCGTAGGCGTGGCGGGCCGTATTTGCGTCGTGCATCTTTGACACAAGCTCTCCAGAGCCGCCGGATTCACGCGTGATCTCGGCCAGTAGCTCGTTGTCCACCCTGGAGCGGGTCCAGTGGGTCATCATCACGCCGGCGGCGAGCTTCGAGATCTTGCCCGCCATCCCGACGAAGAACACCCGGCGCATCCCGTTCTCCAGGCCCTTCTTCATGGCGTGCCCGGTGAAGTCCCCGACCTCGATAAAGCAGATCTCCTCTAGCCCCGGCAGCAGGCGCATCGCCGCCTTCTCCGTGAGCCCGCCCGTCGAGAGCACGAAGGTGTCTCCCCCCTGAGCGCCCATCACGTCTACCGCCTGACCGACGCTGGCCCGCCACGAGGCGGTCGAGAACGGCCGCACGACGCCTGTGGTGCCGAGCACCGAGATACCGCCGACGATGCCGAGCCGGGCGTTCGTGGTCTTCTCGGCCATGGCCTCGCCGCCGGGGACGCTGATCTCGACCCGCACCCCACGCTCGTCCGGGTCCAGAGCCTCCTCGACGGAGTAGTGGATCATGCGCCGCGGCACGTCGTTTATGGCGGGTCCACCGACCTCTAGCCCGAGCCCGGGCCTGGTCACAGTCCCCACGCCCTCGCCGTTTACGAGCTCCACGCCGGGCTCCGGACGCCACGAGACGCGGGCCGTCATGTGCGCGCCGTCCGTCACGTCCGGGTCGTCGCCCGCGTCTTTTACGACTACCGCTTCGGCCCAGCCGTCGCCAAGCTCGCACCGTTCGACCTCGAACTCCACGCGGCGCTCCTCGCCCTTGCGCGGCAGCTTTATCTCGACCCTCGACTGCGGTTCGCCGGTCGCGAGCGCGGTCGCGGCGGCCCTGGCCGCGGCGGCGGAGCAGGAGCCGGTCGTCCAGCCGGTACGCAGCTTCTCAGTCTCCTCCGAGACGCGCCGCATGCTCGGCGGCATTGCGGGCTCCGTGATCCTGCGCCGCGACAATATCGCCTCCTAGGCCCTCGCGCCCCGGAACCGGTGCGCGAAGTCCGGGCTGTACAGGTGAGACCGGGTGCCCCCGGCGGCGAGGCCCGGCCCGACCAGGATCATGGCCTGCCGGTTAAACCCGGCGTCTCGGATACGCTCCGCTAGCTCCGAGAGCGGGCACCGGATAATAAGCTCGTCCGGCCACGTCGCCCGGTACACCACGGCGCACGGGGTATCCTCCGCGTAACCGCCCTCGATGAGGTCCTTCTGGAGCTCGCGCGGACGCGCCGCCGCGAGGAATATGGCCATCGTGGTGCCGTGGCGGGCGAACCCCTGGATGGTCTCGCCGTCGGGCATCGGGGTGCGGCTGGCGCGGCGGGTCACGATCAGGGACTGTGCGATCTCGGGCACCGTGAGCTCGCGGCCGATTGCCGCCGCCGCGGCCCCGAACGAGGAGACGCCGGGCACTATCTCCCAGTCCAGGCCGAGCTCGTCGCAGATCTCGATCTGCTCCAGCACAGCCCCCCACAGGCTCGGGTCTCCCGAGTGGATGCGGCCTATCGTAAGCTCCTCGCGCGTCGCCCGCTCGTACAGCTCCTGCACCTTCTCCAGCGGAACGCTGGTGGACTCGAAGATCTCCGCTCCCGGAGAGGCATGCTCCAGTACCTCCTCCTTGACCAGGCTCCGGGCCCACACCAGCACGTCGGACTCGCCGATGAGCCTCGCCGCCCGCAACGTCAGAAGGTCCTCCGCCCCAGGCCCCGCCCCTATAAACCAGACCTTGCTCATGTTGCTCATGAGTTCCTCGCTTCCCTGCTAGTGAAGATCACGGTGGATAGATACGGTCCCGTCTCGCCCGCCGCCTCCGCAGCCGGGCGCACCTCCTCGCCTTCCATGCCGAGCCGCGAGCCGTACACCGCCTCGTCGAGCCGCCCGCTCTCCCCGGCAGCCGAGAGTACCTCGGCGAGCCTGCCGCCCCCCTTGTAGCACACGACCGTGTCGCTACCGGCGAGCGCCTTCCTCAGAGCCCCCTCCCCGGCGTTGAACGGCAGGAGCGATAGCCGCTCCTTACCTTCCAACAGGACCGTGCCGCTACGCGAGGCGAGGTCCTGCATGGCGGTGATCCCCGGCACCGTGCGTACGCCGACTTCCGGCAGCCTCTGCAGGACGGCGCGCCACAGGTAGGTGAAGGTCGAGTACACGTTCGGGTCGCCGATGGTGGCGAAGGCGCAGTTTCGTCCCTCCGAGAGCGCGGCGCACACCTCCCCGGCGGCCCGCTCCCAGTTGCGCTCCCGCGCCTCCGCGTCGTCGGAGAGGGCAAACAGCAGCCGCCGGACGTTCCCCGGCTCGACGTGGCCGCGCACCACCGTCTCGGCCCGACCCGCCTCCCCGGTATCGCCGACGGGCACGAACACCGTACCGGCCTCCCGCAGCTCACGCAGGCCCTTGAGCGTCACGAGCTCCGGGTCCCCCGGCCCGACTCCGACTCCTACCAGCGTGCCGCTCACGAGCGCGCCCCGGACACGTTCGCTCTCGCGGCGCTCGAAACCAGCCGCCGCGCCACCCCGGGATACGCGGCCCAGTGGGTGTGCAGATAGCTCGCGTGGACCCCGCCCGCCACGAACCCCTCGCTCCGCCGGTCGTCGAACGTCCAGGCCGGCGCGGCCTCCCCCTCAATACCTCCCGCCGGGGGCCGTGTGGAAGAGTAGTGGAACTCGTGGCCCCGCAGCTCCGCGCCACGCCCGCACAGCGGGGACTCGGAGGCCGCGACCGCCTCCCGGTAACCCAGGGTGAGACGGCCGCCCATCTCTGACTCGGCTCCGAGCACGCCGCACATGGGCTTCCCGTCGAGCCCACGTGAGAGGTACATCATCCCGCCGCACTCGGCGATCACCGGTGCGCCGCCACGGGCGAACGCGGCCACCTCCCGCCGCAGCGGCTCGTTCTCCGAAAGCTCGGCTGTATACGCCTCCGGGAAGCCGCCACCGAGGTACAGCGCCCCCGCCCCCTCCGGCAAGGTCTCGTCGCGCAGGGGATCGAAGTGTACGACCTCGGCCCCCGCACCCTCAAGAAGCTCCAGGTTCTCCCGATACGCAAACGAGAAAGCCCGCCCGGCGGCAACGGCCACCCTCGCTGGCGCACTCTCCCCGCTCTCCGGGCTCCAGGGCTCGGCACGCAGCGGACCGGCGGAGCGCGCGAGGCGCATAACAGCCTCCAGGTCGCAGTGGCGCGAGACGGCCTCGCCCATTCTCTCTACCGACCGCCGCGCCTCATCACTCCGCTCGGCGGCCGGAACGAGCCCGAGATGCCGATCCGGGGTAGAGAGGTCCCCGCCCCGCCTCATCGCTCCCAGCACCGGGACGCCGAGCGGCTCTATCGCCTCGCGCAGCATCTGCTCGTGTTTGTCGGAACCGACCCGGTTCAGCACCACCCCAGCGACGTCCACCTCCGGGTCGAAGCTCCGGTAGCCGTGGACCATCGCCGCCGCCGAGCGCGCCATCGCCCCGGCGTCCACGACGAGCACCACAGAGGCGTTTAGCAGCTTCGCAACCTGCGCGGTCGAGGCCGTATCTCCGCCGCCGCCCTTGCCGTCGAACAGGCCCATGACGCCCTCGATCACCGCCACGTCCGCCCCTGCCGCCCCGTGGGCGAAGAGCCGCGGCACCAACTCCTCACCCGCGAGGAACGAGTCCAGGTTACGTCCCGGCCGCCCCGCCACCAGCGCATGATACGAGGGGTCTATAAAGTCCGGACCGACCTTGAATGGCGCAACGTCGCAGCCTTTTGACGCAAGCGCCGACATCAGGCCGGTGGCGACGGTGGTCTTGCCGACGCCGGAGTGGGTGCCCGCTACCACGAGGCGGGGTGTATGGAGGAGGCTCGCTACCACTCGATGCCTTTCTGGCCCCGGTGTCCCTCGTCCATGGGGTGTTTGATCTTGCCGACCTCGCTGACGAGCTCCGAGATCTCGACCAGCTCCTCCGGCGCGTCGCGGCCGGTGATTATGACGTGCTGGAAGCCGGGCCGGTCCTTCAGGAAGTCCACGACCTCCTGCGTGTCGACCCAGCCGAACTTCATCGGGTAGGTGAACTCGTCCAGGAGAAGCATGTCGTAGGTCTCGTCGCTTATGCGGCGCTTGACCTCCTCCCAGCCCTCTCGGGCGAGCTCGGCGCTGGTCTCGAGGTCCTCGACGGTCCAGGTCCAGCCGTCTCCCATCTTGAACCAGTCTATGTTGCCCAGAGTGTCGGCGGCCTTGTGCTCGCCGACCTTCCACTTGCCGCTCTTGACGAACTGGTACACGCCGATGCGGTACCCCCGCGCCCAGCCGCGCAGCATCACGCCGAATGCTGCCGTGGACTTGCCCTTGCCGTGTCCAGTATTCACCACCAGCATCGGCCGCTCGCGGTTCGAACGCCGTCTCAGACGCTCCTCCCGCGGCTTCCTGGTTTCTCCAGCTTCGCTCACGCCACGCGCCTCCTCTCTACTATCTCCACCAACGAATCCGCCTGTAACTCCTCCAACCTGATACACCGGGCACCCAGATGTCCGGCTATCTCCCGCGCGAGCCCGAGCCGGACGTTGCCGCCCTCGGTATCCACCACCACGGATGCTACGCCGGCGGCCCGCAGGCGTTCGGCAGCGCCTGCCGGGTCGGGCCCGGAGGTCGAGCGCCCGTCGGTCAGGAGCACGACCATCGGGCGTCGCTCCCTGTCCTGCAGCCGCTCGCGGAAGATGATCTCGGCTGCCCGTTCGAGGCCGGCGGCCAGCGGGGTGCGGCCCCCGGTCGGGAGCTCTTCGAGGCGCGGGGCGGCTAGGTCCACGCTGGAGGTCGGGGGCAGCAGCGTCTCGGCGGCGTCTGCGCGGAACGAGATCAAGGCTATCCGGTCCCGGCGCTGATAAGCGTCGGTCAGGAGAGATAGCGCCGCCCCTTTTACCGCCGACATCCGGCTCCGGGCGGCCATCGAGCCGCTCGCATCCACGACGAACAGGATCAGGTTCCCCTCCCGTCCCTCGCGCACCTTCTCCTGCAGGTCCCCTTCGCGCACTATGAGGCCGGCGCCGCTCCGCCCGCGCTCGCGCTGGTGTGGCGCGGCGGCCCGAAGCGTCGCCCCGACCGCTATATCGCGCGCCTCACCCCGGGGCTCCCGGTCGCTGACCGGCTGGCCCTCCTCGCTAATGGAGCGGCTGCGGCGTCCGAGCGGGCCTCCGCGCCCCTTCTCGGGCACCTCCAGCCGCTCGGGCCGGAAGCTCTCTGATGCGGAGTAGCTACTCTGAGCCCCACCCGGGCTCTCTGCGGAAGGTTGGCCGGGCTGGCCGCCGGAACCTCCGCCCTCCGGAGCATCGCCTCCCGGCTCATCGCCGGACTCTGGCGGCCCTCCGGAACCGCCGTCGGGCGGGTCGGGGTCTTCGGGCTCGGAGAGTGCGGACTCTATCTCCTCCGGGTCCACACCGGGCTGCTCGAAGGGGTTGCGCCGACGGCGATGTGCGAGCGCGAGCGGCGCGGCGCGGCGCACGTCGTCCACCCCCACCCTGTCGCGGCCCTCCCAGGCGGCGAGCGAGCGGGCGGCCTTTGCCGTTACGAGATCTCCCCGCATACCGTCCACCCCGAGACCGGCGCACAGGTTGGATACCTTGTACAGCACGTCATCGGAGACGTGCGTCGCGGACAACCGGTTTTGCGAAGCGGATACGGCCCCGGCGAGCTCCCTGTCGGCGGCCGAGAACTTGGCGGCGAACTCCGCCGGGTCGGCCTCGTAGTGCAGGCGGCGGCGCACCACCTCGACGCGCTCGTCCGCCGATAACGCACCGGAGGACTCGACCGAGAGCCCGAAGCGGTCCAGGAGCTGTGGCCGCAGCTCACCCTCCTCGGGGTTCATGGTGCCGACGAGTATGAAGCGTGAGGGATGTTTGAGACTCACGCCCTCGCGCTCGACGTGGTTCACGCCCATCGCCGCCACGTCCAACAGCAGATCCACCAAATGGTCGGAGAGCAGGTTTACCTCGTCCACGTACAGGATGCCCCGGTGCGCGGCGGCCAGTAGACCAGGCTCGAACGTCTTCTCTCCTTTCAAGAGCGCACGTTCGAGGTCTAGCGTCCCGGCCAACCGATCCGTGCTCGCCCCGACCGGAAGCTCCACCAGCCGCACCGGGCGCGTCTCGCGCGGCGCGTCCGCCGGATGCGGCCCCGCAGGACAATCGGGGTTCGGGCCGTCCGGATCGCAGGAGTACGGGCAACCGGCGACGACCTCGATCGGTGGCAGCAGGCTCGCCAGTGCGCGGACGGCGGTTGACTTGGCCGTCCCCTTCTCGCCGCGAACCAGCACTCCGCCGACCTCCGGCGAGACCGCGTTTAGCAGCAGCGAGAGCTTCAGGTCATCCTGCCCGACGAGCGCGCTGAACGGATAAGGAGCGTTCATCGTCTAACCGCCTGGTAGATGGCTAGCGCGAGCATAAACATGCCGCAAACTATCAGCGCGACCACCAGCGTCACGAATAGAGTCCACGACCTGAAAACGAACGGTAGTCCCACGCTCACCAGCACGCCGAAAGCGTACAACGCGGCTATCCAAAGATAGCGTGACGTGCGGCTTTGGCTCTGTGTTTCAGAACTACGCTCGTCTCGCCGAGCAGCGTTTCGCGGCGCGGTCAAGATCGGCCTCCCACGACGTAGGCTACGCCCAGGACGATGATCGCCACAAGGATAACGCCCGATGCCACGACCGCCACTGTATCCGGTAGTAGATTTGCCGAGAGTATGTTCAGCAGCAGCAACGCCCCGACCAGAGCGAAGGGTCGCACCGGGTTGGCCCGCAGCCACGCTCCGAGTCCTCTGAGACGGCTCATCGAGAGACTCCGGTTCCAGAGGCGTAGGCTCCGGCCAGTATCGCGAGCGCCAGTATCGTCATCCCGCCCGCGACCACGGCCGCCCAGCCGCCGAGAAAGGTCAACACGACCGTCTGGACCATCATGAGCAGAACCACCAGAATGACGAACCTGTACCACCCTCCCCGCAGCCACGAGCCGAGTCTTCGTATCAAGAGCTCTCCTCCAGCACGCCCTCGTTCTCCAGGTAGATCTCTTTCAGACTTTGCAGGTCATCAGGGTCCGGCTCGGCCCACATCCCGCGCTCGGCGGCCTCCAGCAGCCGCTCACTCACAGCACGCAA
This sequence comes from Rubrobacter aplysinae, assembly GCF_001029505.1. Lineage (NCBI taxonomy): Bacteria > Bacillati > Actinomycetota > Rubrobacteria > Rubrobacterales > Rubrobacteraceae > Rubrobacter > Rubrobacter aplysinae. Next base: position 121,417 of record NZ_LEKH01000005.1, read on the forward strand.
CGCCCACGGGTTCGACTCCTGCATGAAGTCGCGCACCTCCTCGTCCAGCACGTACTTCTGGGTTACGTCGCGGTACATCCAGTCCTCCACCACGTTCGCCGTGGCGTCGTAGCCGAAGAGGTAGTCCACCGTCGCCGAGAGCTCGAACGCGCCCTTGTAGCCGTGGCGTTTCATGGCCTCGATCCACTTCGGGTTCGCCACCCGCGAGCGGAACACGCGTTTTGCCTCCTCGTCGAGGCTCCGGGTCTTCGGGCGCGAAGGATCGGCCGAGTCGCCGACGTAGCTCTTGGGGTTGCGTCCCGTGAGGGCGCGGACGGCGGCGATCATGCCCCCGTGATACTGGAAGTAATCATCAGAGTCGAAGAGGTCGTGCTCGCGGTTGTCTATGTTCTTTACCGCGACCTCCGTGCGCCGCAGGTTGGCCTCCATCGCCCCCCGAGCCTCGACGCCGTCGAGCCCCCTGCCGTAGGCGTAGCCGCCCCACACGGCGTAGACCTCGGCGAGGTCCTCGTCGGTCTGCCAGTTGCGGGCGTCTATGAGCGGCAACAGGCCAGCGCCGTACGCGCCCGGGGGCGAGCCGAAGATGCGCGTCGTGGCGGTGCGCTCGTCCGCGCCTCCGGAACGCTCCTCGTCGGCATGCTTCTTGACGAAGTTCATCTCCGCGGGCTCTTCGAGAGCGGCGACGGTGGTGAAGGCGTCGTCCATGAGGGAGATCAGGTTCGGGAAAGCGTCCCGGAAGAACCCGCTGATGCGCACGGTCACGTCGATACGCGGACGCTCCAGCTCCTCCAGCGGGATCACCTCTAGCCCCGTCACCCGCCGCGACTCCTCGTTCCACGTGGGCCGCACCCCGAGCAGCGACAGCACCTCGGCGATGTCGTCGCCCTGGGTGCGCATGGCGGCCGTGCCCCAGACCACGATCCCGACGGTCTCGGGGTATCGGGCCTCCTCGTCCAGATGCCGCTGCAGGAGGTTGTCGGCGAGCCCCTGACCGACCTCCCAGGAGAGAGCCGACGGTAAGCCCTTCGGATCCACCGAGTAGAAGTTGCGCCCGGTCGGCAGCACGTTCGTTAGACCGCGCGTCGGCGAGCCCGACGGCCCAGCCGGCACGTACCCGCCCGAGAGACCGCCTATCAGGTTCGAAAGCTCCTCCGGCGTGCGCGACAGCCGCGGTACTACCTCCTCGCAGGCGAAGCGCAGAGCACTCTCGACCCCCTCGTCCCGGAACCCCAGCACCGCCTCGCAGACCTTACCGACGGAACTCGCCTCCCAACCCCGTTCCGAGAGCGATAGAAGCAGCGCGTGCGACGCCTCCTCCAGCAGGTCGAGCAGGTCGGACGCCGTGGCGACGACGCCGGGGAAACGCTCCGAGAGTGCGGCGGGGGCTTCCGCCCTCGCGCCGCCGTCCCCGGCCAGGTCCGGCTCGTCCAGCCCGTAGGCGGCCCCGACGGCGCGCCGGAGGCCCGGCGTCTCGCCCGCCCCGAGACGCAGGATGGCGGCGAGGAGCTCGCGGAAGGGCTCTCCCTCCGGCGGCTCGCCGAGGACGTGCAGGCCGCCACGGATGGGGAGGTCCTTGATCTCGCACAGGTAACCATCCACCTTGGTGATGAAGTCGCCGAACTCGTCCGGCTTCTCCTCGACGCCGAGGTCCCGGTGGAGCTCTGCGTCCTGCATGGTCTCCCAGATGCGGGCCTCTATAGCGGGGAGCTTCGAGGGGTCCAGAGTCTCTACCTGGTAGTACTCGTCCAGCAACTGCTCCAGGCGCGCGAGGTCGTCGTAGGTCTCGGCGCGGGTCATGGGCGGGATGAGATGGTCCACCACCGTAGCGTGCGAGCGGCGCTTGGCCTGCGTGCCTTCGCCGGGGTCGTTGACGACGAACGGGTAGAAGAACGGCACGTCCGCTATCGCCGCGTCCGGCGCGCAGGATGCCGAGAGCCCGAGCGACTTTCCTGGCAGCCACTCCAGCGTGCCGTGCTTGCCGAGGTGGACCACGGCATCCGCGCCGAACGACCCGATCACCCACCGGTACGCCGCCAGGTAGTGGTGGGTCGGGGCCAGCTCGGGGTCGTGGTAGATGGCTATCGGGTTCTCCCCGAACCCGCGCGGCGGCTGGATGCCGACGAAGACATTACCGAACCGCAGCCCGGCCACGATTACGTCGCCGTCGTCCAGGTACATGTCTCCCGGCGGCGGTCCCCACTGCCGCACCACCGACTCCCGCAAGCCCTCGGGCAGCGTGGCGAACCACCCCGCGTACTCTTCGGCGGAGAGCCGTCCGGTCGCGCCGGAGAGCTGCTCCTCGGTGAGGAACTCCAGATCGTGGCCGCCGGCGGCGATGAGGGAGTGTATTAGCTCGTCGCCGTCGTCGGGGGCGTCGCCAACCTCGTAGCCCGCTTCACGCAGGGCGTCGAGGAGCCGGATCGCGCTCACCGGCGTGTCCAGCCCGACCGCGTTTCCGACGCGGGAATGCTTGGTCGGATAGTTCGAGAGCATCACGGCGATTCGCTTACCAGCATTCGGACTGCTAAGTCGGGCGAAGCGGGTTGCCAACCCCGTGACGCGGCGGGCGCGCTCGGGGTCGGCGCGGTATACCGTGACCGGGGCCGAGACCGGCGACTCGTCCCGCTCGCGCTCCTTGAACGAGAAGGGGACCGAGATCACACGCCCGTCGAACTCCGGTATCGCCACCTGCCACGCCGTGTCCAGCGGCGAGAGCCCGGCGTCGGACTGTAGCCACGCCTCACGGCTGGAGGTGGTGCAGATCCCCTGAACCACCGGCACGCCAAGCTCCTCGAAGGCGGGCACCTCCCATTCCAGCCAGCCATCGGGGCCGTCGCCGGAGTACGCGTCGGCGGCATTAGAGCCCCCGCTGGCGAGCACGGTGGTCACGAGGCACCCGATCCTGCCTTGGAAGAGACCCAGCGCGGGCACCTCTCCGCCGGGGTCGGCGCGCAGGGAGTAGCTGTACACCGGGAGCGCGTTGGCCCCGGCGGCCTCGATCTCCGCGACCAGCGTATCTATAAAGGCGGTGTTGCCGCTCATCCAGTGCGTGCGGTAGAAAGCCACCCCGACGGTGGGCCGCCCGGGGTCGTGCAGCGCCAACAGACCCTCTACGGATGAGCCGTGCGGCAGGCGCGGGTGGTACACCCCGGTCTCCGGCAGCGGCTCCGCGGCCTCGAAGCCGTAGCCCTCCAGCAGCACGGTGTCCGCCACGAACCGGAACAGGTTTGCGGTGTTCTTCACGCCGCCGTGACGCAGGTACTCGAAGGCCTCGGCGACCGCGCCAGACGGCACGCTGGAGGCGGCGGTCATCTCGGCATCGGGCTCCGCCTCGCCGCCGAACGCGAGCAGCGGTATCCCTCGCTCGTTACAACGGCGCTGTAGCTCCACGAACCCCTCCGGCCAGGCCTTGCGCCCGCCGAGCAGCCGCACCAGCACCACGCCAGCCCGGGGGAGCTCTGTATCCAGCAGCTCCAGAGGCTCGTCGTAGGCGGCGGGACTGGCGCACCGGACCTCGGGGAAGCTCTCGGGCAGCGACTCGACGGCCTTCGCGGCGGCCAGTATCTCGGTGTCCGCGGTCGTTATAAAGAGCAGCATCTCTAGAACCCCACCCTCATCGCTCACCATCCCGGTTGCGTCTCCTGCCCTCGGCATACGCCATCACAATCTCCCGGGACCACCACGTGATCTCCAGCCCAACCACCCCGCCGACGAAGATGGAGACCGTCCAGCGTCCGGTCAACGCGTAGAGCGCGCCAAAGATCGCCACGGCGGCTACGGAGAACAGGACTCCGGCGGCGGCTACCCCTCTCCAACCCGCCGCAGCCTCCGGGTCGCGCAGCCTCTCGTCGCGCTCTTCGAGACGCTGCATCGCGGCGGCTACCCTATCGTCGCCGGGATGCTTCCGCAGCCAGAGTCGCGCCTCCTCAAGAGCCTCGTCCGTCTCTGAAAGCGTACCCGCTGATTGCATGCGGGCCATCAAGGCGTCCCGCTCCTCATCCGGCACCGGCTTCGACCTCTGAGGGGTCACCTGACTCCGAGAGCCGACTGCTTATTACGGGCAGGCCCGGCGTGGGGCCGCCCTCGATCAACCGCACGAGCGCCTCCCGGTCAACGTGCTCCGAGACGAGGTCCGCCAGCACGTCGAACCTGCGCTCGCGGGCGGCGGCGAACGGCTCTTCTCCGGGCTTCCAGTCGAGGCCGCGTTCGGCGGCGACCCGGCGGAGCAGGGCCCGGCGAAACCCGTCGCATTCGAGCACGCCGTGCCAGGAGGTGCCCAGGGTATTTCCGAGGCGACAGCCCTCCTCAACTTCCTTACCCTTCTCGCCGTCATCGGTTACGAACAGCGGCTCGCCGCCCCCTACCCGGACCCTGCCATGCCGGATCTCGTACGCACTCACCGGGTCCGGGGCGTCTTTGCCGTCTCTACCAAAACCAACGGCCCATCCTCCGGGCCGGGAGAGGAGCTTCTCCTCCTCGAATACCGTCTCTACCGGCAGCAGTCCCAGCCCCTCCGTCTCTGGCTCGCCGCTCTCCACGCCGTCGCGAATACGGCGCCCGAGCATCTGGTATCCGCCACAGACCCCGAGCGTCGGCATGCCCCGCGCCGCGCGCTCGGTGAACGCGCGCGCCATGCCACTCCGGCGCAGGAGCGCGAGGTCCTCTACAGTGGCCTTCGTGCCGGGCAGGATCGCGAGATCGGCCCAGAGAAGCTCTTCCCCGGAGCCGGTAAACCTCACCGACACGCCCGGCTCGTGGGCGAGGGCGTCGTAGTCGGTGAAGTTGGAGATCCGGCCCAGCCGCGCCACGGCCACGCTCAGGTAGTCTCTCCCCGCCGGGGGTTTCACGACCGACGGGGAGTCCAGTGCGAGCGAGTCCTCCCCGTCCACCTGCGGCAGGGCCGGCGCGTGGGGCAGGGTGCCGAGCACCGGACGTCCGGTGAGGGCGGTTATCTTGTCCAGGCCGGGGGCCAGCACCGAGGGATCACCCCGGAAGCGGTTCACGAGAAAGCCGCTGAGGAGCGACTGATCCCGCCCGGAGAGCAGCGCGAGCGTACCGTACAGGCTGGCGAACACGCCGCCGCGGTCTATGTCGCCGACCAGCAACACCGGAAGGCGGGCCTCGCGGGCCAGGCCCATGTTGGTAATGTCGGCGCTGCGGAGGTTGATCTCGGCCGGGCTACCGGCCCCTTCGCAGACGACCACGTCGAACCGGCTGCGGAGGTCCTCCAGCGAGTCGAGCACCACGGGCATCAGCTCGCGTTTCATGTCCTGGTAGCTCCTGGCGGTCGCCATCGTGCGTGGCCTTCCCCGCACGACCACCTGAGACCCGCCCCCACCGGAAGGCTTGAGCAAGACCGGGTTCATCGCGGCCTCGGGCTCGGCGCGGGCGGCGGCGGCCTGGGCGGCCTGGGAACGCCCGATCTCGGCCCCCTCCCGAGTCACGAAGGAGTTGAGCGCCATGTTCTGCCCCTTGAACGGCGCGACCCCGACCCCCTCCCGGGCGAGCATGCGGCAGATCCCGGTGACCACCGCGCTCTTGCCGGCGTCCGAGTGTGTGCCGCAGACGAGGATGGCCCCGCTCATCGCGCCTCGGCGTTGCGGACCGTCGCGCCCCCACGCCCTCCAGCCCCATCACGCTCGGCCCGCCGGCAGAGCAGCCCGAATGCGCAGCCCAGGGCGGCCCAAAGCACCGCCTGGGTGCCGAGAGAGGCGAGCCGGAACTGCCACAGCACCGCGGCCTCCACGTCACCCGCGCCGCCCGCGGCGGGCAGCAGCGCGTACAGCGCCACGAAAGAGACGACCAGAAAGCCCGCCACCGACAGATGTCTCGCCGGATCCGAGGCCCCGGCCATGCGGCGCGAGATACGCCAGGCAAAGAGCACCGCCAGCAGCGAGAGCGCGACCATGACCAGATAGGCCGGGGTCTGATCCACGGTGGACGCCCCGCCAGGAGGACTCGGCGGGTACTTCAGGAACGGCATCGCGACCGCCCCGGCGAACGCGGCCCCGGCGAGCGCCAGGCTCCGCCGCCAGCTCCCGAGCCCGGAGCGCCCCCGCAAAAACGCCGAGACCACGCCGAATACTCCCCCCAGGGCCGCGCCGTAGAGCGCCGTACCCACGATCAGGCCGGTCTTCTGCACCCCACGCCCGAACACGTCTTCCCCGCCTCCCTCGTGCGATCCGCCATGAGCGCCATGAGCATCGGGGGGGGCGCCAGCGGTATCGCCGTGGTGCCCGGAGGCCGCCGAGGCCGCCATCGCGCGTTCGAGTGTGGGCTCCCCGAAAGCCAGGCCAAACAGACCGGCTAGAACGCCCGCTATCAGGCCCGCGGCCAGGCCGCGCGCCAGGAGCTTGCCTATCATTTTCTACCGGCCTAGTGGCAGGGTACGGCGAGCAGGTGCCGGCCGTCGTGGAAGAACGCGTGCAGGTAGTTGTTCGCCGTCGCGGCCTCCCCGATAAACGGCGTCAGAAGGGCCCCGTTATCGAACAATACGGCGAAAGCGACGAGCAGGATCAAGACCAGCACCGCCCAACTCCAGGCCGGCAGGTCCTTTACGGATACCGGCTTGCGGGCCGTGTTCTCCAGATTACCCAAAGCGACACTCCTTTCGGGATCCTCGTCCCGGATAGTGCTCGGACGGCGGCGGAGAAGTATCCTGGCTCCCGGTTCCTCGCCTCGCCCCGGCCTTCCCACACCTCGTGTGCAGTGGCCTCTTTCGGGGCTGGCTACCCGGTCACAGTGGCGGGACCGCGCCGGACTCTCACCGGCTTCCTCGTATCCACCGCGCCTGTCTTTTGTATCTGGCGCAGAAGTGTAGCCACAAGCGGGCTATCCTGTCAACACCGCAGAGGGTCCCTGCCGACGGCCACTACAGACCCCCTACACCTCGCGGTACAGCGTCTCGGCGGCCGAGATCGGGTCTAGCTCCCGCCGATACACCTTGTTGACGAGGTCCTCGTCCTGGCGGTCTAGCCTCTGGCGCATCCGGTCTTCGAGCTTGGCGCGGGTCCAGGAGAGCATGAACTCCTGTATCGAGCCCATTCTGCGGCGCTCCAGGCCGCCACTCTCCGTGAGATGTCCCCGGTGGTCGTCCACGGCCCGGCGCAGCTCCTCGACGCCCTCGCCGGCGTCGCCCCGGGTCATTACTATCTCGGGCAGGGGAGACTCGGGGTCCAGCTCGTGTCCGATCTCCAGCGCCTGCCGCGCCTCCCGGGCGGCGGCCTTTGCCTGCGGATGGTCGGACTTGTTTACGCAGATCACGTCCGCGACCTCCATCACCCCGGCCTTTAGCGCCTGCACCGCGTCTCCCGAGCCCGGCTGCAGTGCCAGCACCACAGTATCCGCCACCGAGGCGACCTCCACCTCTCCCTGCCCGACGCCGACCGTCTCGTACAGCACCACGTCTACCCCGTAAGCCTCCATCGCGAGCGCCCCGAGCTTCGAGGCTGCGGCCAGCCCCCCGAGGTGACCGCGGCTGCCCATCGAGCGGATAAACACCCCGGAGTCCAGAAAGTGGTCGGCGAGCCGGATGCGGTCGCCCAGGATCGCGCCCCGCGAAAACGGGCTCGACGGGTCCACCGAGATCACGCCAACCTCCATCCCTTCGGCGCGGTAGATCCGTATCAGCTCCGCGATGACGCTGCTCTTGCCGACCCCCGGCGGCCCGGTAAAGCCTACGCTGAACGCTCCCCCGGTGTACGGATACAGCCCCCGGACCAGCTCGGGCACGTCCTCCCCGCCGGTCTCCACGCGCGATATCGTCCGCGCCAATGCCCGCTTGTCCCCGTTTATCAGCCTCTCGACGAGACCCTGTACGCCCGCCTCTCTAAACAATAGACCCCCACGCAACCTACATCACGTACACGACGTAGAAACCAGCTCTCTGCCACCACTCTATACGTTTCCCTCCAAGTTACCCGCTTTCCGACCCGTCCGCCAGTGCCTCACAAACCTCCCGGCCACACGAAAAGCGCAAATTTTATATAAAGCTGTTGTTTTTTGTTCAGTTTTTGCTTAACATACGACTATGACCAATCAAACCAGCCAAAACATGGAAGATGAGGGCGTAGACGCGGGGGCTCCGGGCTACGAGATGGAGGAGTCTTTCGAGGCGACGGAGCCCGAGCATTTCCGGGCGGTTGCGGACCCCACGCGGCAGAAGATCCTGCAGCTCTTGAGGGAGCGGGCGGCGAGCACCAAGCAGCTCGCCGAGGCGTTCGGCATGAAGCCGGGGGCCATAGGCCACCACCTCAAGGTGCTCGAGGAGGTCGGGTTCGTCCGGGTGGTGAAGACCCGGCAGGTGCGGGCCATAACGGAGAAGTATTACGGCAACACGTACCGACGGCTGAGCTTTACCGCCCGGCACTTCTCCTGGTCCGAGGAGATACCCGAGATCAGCCCCCAGTTCCACCTCGAGCAGGCGATGGCCGAGTTCGAGGCCCCGGAGCTTGACAGGGTACAGGCCCGGAAAAAGGATACCGGGAATACCGTACCGATGTCCTCGCTGGTTCACGCGAGGATTCCGCCCGAGAGGGCCGAGGAGTTCGCCCGGAAGGTAACGGAGCTGTCGGAGGAGTTCGATCAGCCGCCGGTGCCGGGCGAGAAGGTGTACGCCTTTATCGCCGGCGTGTTTCCCACCAACCTCCCCGAGATACCGGACGACGAGCGTGACGACGAGTCAGGAGGGTGAGCATGGAGCCGGACCCGGATCAGCACCGGCACCTGATGAAGCACCGTATGGAGGAGCAGAGACGATACATCGAGCGCAGCAGAGCCGCCTCACGCAGTAGCTCCACCGGGAACCGTCTCTTGCGACACCTTCTACGAGGCCTTTCACGGCCCTTGTCGCGGGCGTTTCTCAAGCTGGCCTTCGCCCTGGACTCCCAGACGGCCTGGGAAGGTCTGAAAGAGAATCTATCCTCCCCGGATACGGCCTCCACGCCCGTCTCCATGACGGAACGCCGACCGGGATAGCCGGATCGAGGGTGTAGAATCATTTGTAGCGTTTCAGGGTACGCCTGTAGTGTACCAGGGTGTTTAGGGTGTAAAGCGTTGGGGAGACCACGGGAGGCAGGGTGGACATCTTCGATCTTCTCGCGGAGCACGATTACGAGGACCTCGTCTTCATCCACGACGGCCCGACGGGCCTGAAGGGCATGGTAGCCATACACGACACGACGCTCGGTCCGGCGCTCGGAGGATGCCGGATGTATCCCTACGCCGGCGAGCACGAGGCGGTGGTAGACGTGCTGAGGCTGGCTCGCGGGATGACCTACAAGGCGGCGGCCGCCGGGCTGGATCTCGGCGGCGGCAAGTCCGTGATCCTCGGCGACCCGAGAACCGACAAGTCCGGCGCGCTGTTCCGGGCCTTCGGACGGCGTCTGGAGACGCTCGGCGGCAACTACATAGCCGCCGAAGACGTCGGCACCTCCACGGATGACATAGCGTACGCCGAGCTGGAGACCGGCCACGTCGTCGGCCGGTCCCGCGAGCACGGCGGCTCCGGCGATCCCGCGCCGTTTACCGCGCTCGGCGTGATGCAGGGCATCCGGGCCTGTCTCGGAGAGGTGTACGGCACCCCCTCCGCGGAAGGCCGGACCGTGGCCATACAGGGCCTCGGGCACGTCGGATACCACCTGTGCAACCTGCTGCACAGGGAAGGGGCGCGTCTGATCGTCGCGGACGTAGACGGGGCCGCCGTCGCGCGGGCGGCCCACGAGCTCGGCGCCACGCCCGCGGACCCGGACGACATAATCGCCACCGAGTGCGACGTTTTCGCGCCCTGCGCCCTCGGGGCGGTGGTGCACGATGACAGCATCCCGAGGCTCCGCTGCTCCATAATCGCGGGCAGCGCGAACAACGTGCTGCTGGAGGACCGACACGGCGAGGCGCTGGCGGAGCGCGGCATCCTCTATGCCCCGGACTACATAATCAACGCCGGGGGCCTCATAAACGTCGCCGGGGAGCTCGGGGGCTACGATGAGGAGCGTGTCAGAATCCGGGTAATGGGCATCCACGACTCGGTGCAGAGGATCATCGCCCTCTCCAAACGTGACTCCGTGCCGCCCCACACCGCCGCCGACACGCTGGCCGAGGAGCGGATATCCGCCGCGCTATCCGACGGCCGCCCGGGCACGGGTCCCGCGCCCGGCAGAGCCTCCCGGCTGCACTAGACTCTATAACCGGGGCGTCCGGACGGACTCGCCGGATTCGCTAGTGTATCTTTTGGGGTAGATGAAGAAGATCTCCCGCCTCATACTCGCCGCGCTGCTCGTGAGCGCCGTCATAGACCTCGCGGGCTTCGCCTTCGGGCTCTTCTACGCCGGAGTCTTCTACGACAACCTCGCGCATTTTCTGACCACTTTCTCTCTCGTGGCGCTCGCGGCGGAGCTATACCTCCGGTACGAGATGAATCACCGCGGGGTAAGGAGGCGCGTAACGGCGGGCCGCGCTCTGGCGCTCGGGGCGGCGCTGGGCCTTATAGGAGGCGCCTCCTGGGAAGGAGTCGAGGCGGTGCTGGACCTCGCGTTCCCCGCCACGATCTACAACCCGGCCGTGGACTCGGCAGTGGACGTAATGTTCGGCGTCGCCGGGGGCGCGCTGGGAGTCTGGAGAACCGCCATACATTTCGGCCTGGCCTCTCCTTATTCCCTCTAGCAAACGTCTGGCTGATGCGGGCGATTTCCCGCATCCTTTTCCACGTTTCTCCGTCTACCCTACAGGACCGCTCAGAAGAAGCAAAAGAAAGTAGAGCGTCATACCGAAAGGGGTAACGTTGAAAGAGATACGAGCCGCCGACCAACCGGGACCGGGGTCGTGCTGCGACCCGGATAGCCCGTGCTGTGGAGAAGAAGCTTATTGCAGCGGTGACTGCTGCTAGTTAAGCTGCCAGGGGCCGGTGGGCGGCGCAGTGTAAATAGCCGTCCCACTGGCCTGGGACCGGTACCCGGCGGCACGAGGTTTACGGCATGAGAAACGAGTCGGATACAGCGTCATCCCCGGCGGATTGGGAGTCTCACCGGAGAGCCTTGCACCGTTTCGTAGGCTCTCGGGTAGCGGATTCCGCCGCTGCGGAGGACATCGTGCAAGAGGCCCTCACCAGAGCCGTCGCACGCAGAGACACACTGAGAGACGCCGGAAAGCTCCAGCAGTGGCTGTACCAGATCTCCCGCAACGTCATAGCGGATTATTACCGCTCTCGGAGGACCTTTACCGCATTTCCAGAAGACCTACCCGCGCTCCCGGACGAGCCCGTTTCCGGGCGGGGGCTCGCCGCCTGCCTGCCGTCCTTCGTAGAGCGTCTGCCCACGAAATACCGCCGCGCAGTGAGGCTATCCGAGCTGGAAGGACACACTCAAAGTGAGACCGCAGCCATGTTGAACCTCTCGCTGCCCGGAGCGAAGTCGCGGGTCCAGCGGGCTCGTGGAATGCTCGCGGCGATGCTCCGGGAGTGCTGTGAGCTGGAATTCGATGGTCGTGGCGCGCTCGTCGGCTACGAGCCGAGACGAAACCCCGAATGCTGCCGGGGGTGCCGCTGATCATCCGGGGCCCGGACTCAGGATAGCCCGGAGTCGGGTGACAGGCTCTCCAGCCGGCTCTTTACGGCGTTCAGGAACCCGAGCGCCGCGCCGCCGTCCAGGATGCGGTGGTCGAACGAGACCTCCAAGTTCATCATGCTCCGCACGGCGATCGCGTCGCCCTCGACCACGACCGGCCGCTTTACGACCGACTCGGCAGAGAGGATCGCCGCCTGCGGGTAGTTGATGATCGGGGTGGAGACCACGCTGCCGAGGGCGCCGGGGTTGTTTACCGTGAAGGTTCCGCCGGATACGTCCTCCGGCCGCAGGCTACCGCTTCTGGCCCGCCGGATCCGCTCGTCCACGGCGCGGGCGAGCCCGGTCAGGCTGAGACCGTCGGCCTCCGGGATCACGGGCACCACCAGACCCTCCCCGGTGTCTACCGCCACGCCGAGGTTGATCTTCTTTCGCAGCACGATGCTATCCTCGTTCCACACCGAGTTAAGCTCCGGGTGCTCCTTGAGGCTTTCCGCCACGGCGCGGGCTATGAACGGCAAGTAGGTGAGCCTGATCCCCTCCCGCCGCTCGAACTCGGCCTTGTGATGCTCGCGCAGCGCGGCGAGCCCCGTCAAGTCCGCCTCCACCATCGTCCACGCGTGGGGGGCCTCACGTTTGGCGAGCGACATCCGGCCCGCTATCGCGCGCCGGGTCGCCGTAAGCCGCCGCACCTCGTCGCCTTCGTGTACCTCCACTCCCCCAGGCTCCGATTGCTCCCGTGGCTCCTGTGGCTTCTGTGGCTCCGGTCGCTGCGGCGCTGCGTCATGGTCGGGGGTCTCCTCGGGCGGGGCTTGGCGCAGCCTCTGCACGTGACCCTCTATATCTTTGCGGGTGACGCGGCCGTCCAGCCCGGTACCGGACACCTCGGAGATGCTTACGCCGTGTTCGGCGGCGAGACGCCGCACCACCGGCGAGGACCGCTGCCGCCGCAGGCTCGCGGCGCTCCGATCGCCGCCGCCGTTACTCCCGCCGCGATCCACCTCCGGCTCGACGGGCTGCTCTGCCGTTTGGGCCGAGCCTCCGTTCCGGTCTGCGCTAGGCGTGTTGTGCGTCTCGTGTGTTTCGTGTGTTTCGTGTGTTTCGCGCGTCGCCGCGGCCGGTGTATCGCGGGAATCTTGGGGAACTTGCTCGGAGCCGCCTTGCGGGACGGCCTCCGGGTCCCGGGCGTCGCCGGGGGTCTGGAGCAGCAGGATCTCGGCCCCCACGTCCACGGTCGCGCCCTCCTCGACGAGGAACTGACGAACCGTACCGGCGAACGGCGAGGGTAGCTCGGCGGTCACCTTGTCGGTCTCGACCTCGCAGAGGGGCTCGTCGGCGGTCACCTCCTCCCCTTCGGCCTTGAGCCAGCGCAGGATCGTACCCTCGGTTACGCTCTCACCCAGCTGCGGCATGGTTACCGGCGTCGTCAACCTCTTACCTCCCTGGTATCCGCTAGTAGCGGGCTAGCTCCAGCATCGCGGCCTCGACGGCCTCTGCTCCCGGAACCAGATATTCCAGCATCGGCTTCGCGAAGCCGGCCATCGGCACGTCGGGCGCGCCGAGGCGCTTCACCGGCGCGTCGAGCCACTCGAAAGCCTCGTCGGCCACGAGTGCCGCTATCTCCGCCGACACCGAGCCCGTCACGTTCGCCTCGGACGCGGCGAGGAACTTGCCGGTCTTGCGCGCCGAGGCCAGGATCGTCTCGCGGTCCAGCGGATACAGCGTGCGCGGCTCGACCACCTCGGTCTCCATGCCGTGCTCCGTGGACAGCTTCTCCGCCGCCTCCAGCACCGAGTGCAGCACGATGCCGTAGGCGCACACGGTTATGTCCGTGCCTTCGCGGTGGACGCGGGCCGTATCTAGCGGGACCGGTTCCCCAGCGTCCGGCACCTCTTCCTTCACCAGGCGGTAGGCCTTCTTGTGCTCCATGAAGAGTACGGGGTTCGGGTCCCGGATCGCGCTCTTCAGCATCCCCTTGGCGTCCGCGGGGGTACTCGGGGCGACGACCTTCAGCCCCGGCGTGTTACAGAAGAACGCCTCCACCGACTGCGAGTGATACAGCGCGCCGCCCGGCACCGCGCCATAGGGGATGCGGAGCGTGATCGGGCACGGCCATGCCCCGCCCGAGCGGTAGTAGAACAACGCGGCCTCGTTCACGATCTGGTCGAAGGCGGGCGGTATGAAGTCGGCGAACTGTATCTCCGCGACCGGGCGCATCCCGTTCACCGAGAGCCCTATCGCGGAGCCCACGATCAGGCTCTCCGCCAGCGGCGTGTCCATGACCCGCAGCGGCCCGAACTCCTCCTGCAGCCCCTGCGTTACCCGGAAAACTCCGCCGGCCTTCCCCACGTCTTCCCCGAGCGTGACCACCGTCTCGTCCGAGCGCATCTCCTCCGCAAGGCCCTCGCTTATCGCCTGCAGGAGGCTCCTGGCGGCCACGGCTACGTCTCCGCGTACACGCCGCGGAGCACCGATTCCGGGGCGGCCTGCGGCGCGGCCTCGGCGTACTCCACGGCCTGGTCTATCTCGGCCTTGATCTCGGCTTCGAGCGCGTCCTTGCCTTCGGCGTCCAGCAGGCCAGCCTCCTCCAGGTACCGCTCGAAACGGGCTATCGGGTCCTTCTCGCGCCAGCCCTCGACCTCCTCGCGCTCGCGGTAGCGCCGGTCGTCATCGTCCGAGGAGTGGGCGGTCATGCGGTACGTTCTGGCTTCTATGAGGGTCGGTCCGCCGCCGCGCCGCGCCCGCTGTATCGCCTCATCCGCCGCCTCGTACACGCCGAGCACGTCGTTGCCGTCCACCGCCACGCCGGGGATGCCGTAGCCCGCCGCGCGGTCCGCGATGGAGCCCGCGACCTGCATCTTCTCCGGCACGGAGATGGCGTAGGCGTTGTTCTCGATCAGGAACACCACCGGCAGCTCCTGGATAGCTGCGAAGTTCAGCGCCTCGTGCCAGTCGCCGCTGCTGGTCGACGCCTCGCCGCCCGAGGTGAGCACCACGCCGCTCTCGGAGCGCATCTTGAACGCGAGCGCTGTGCCCACGGCCTGCGGATACTGCACGGCGACCGGCGCGGAGGTGGTCACGACGTTCAGCTCGCGGCTTGAGTAGTGTCCCGGCATCTGCCGCCCGCCGCTGTTCGGGTCCTCCTCCCGGGCGAGCAGGCTCAGGAACTGCTCCCGCGCGGACTGCCCGAGCGTGAGCATCATCGCCAGATCCCGGTAGTACGGATACAGGTAATCATAGCCGGCCCGTAGACCGTAGGCGGCCCCGACCTGCGCGGCCTCCTGACCCTGACAGGATATTACGAACGCCGCCCGCCCCTGACGATTTAGTATCCACATCCGCTCGTCTATCCTGCGGGCCAGCAGCATGCTCCGGTGGATGCTTCCGAGGTCCGCCTCCTGGAGACCTAGATCCTCGTGCCTGACCCGGGTTCCCTGTACGGCCATCCGCTCCTCCTCGCTATAGCTCCCTAAACTCTCTAAAGCTTCGCGGCCGCCGGACGGCCGCCCCCTCCCCTGGACTAAGGTTATTATAATAGAAGCTACACCGCTAACGGGGTGAGAGACCGCCATTTTAGTCCGAGCCCCGAACCGCCGGGGTTACAGGACGTTACGAGGTTCGATCCCCGGACTCAACACGAGCCCGCCTCCCGGAGGGGGCACACGGCGTACCGGCTTCGGCGACCCACTCGCACGAGAGCGCCCGGCCCTCCTGCGCGAAGACGAGCCCCGGCCCGTAAAGGCCCATAAATGCCCCCCGCAGCGTAAACCGTGCGTCCGGCGAAGATTTCAGCGGGTTTTTCCGCGCGCAGCACCTCCTGGTCTCCAGCGGAGGCTCCGCGAGCGATATGCGGAGGGAGATGCCAGGATCGGTGCCGCTACGCCGACAGGACCGGCGCACCGGGTAGCCTAGCCCTGCCGGGCCGGTATCGCCTCTCTGATGTACTCCACGGCGCGGGTGGTCGGGGTACCGGGGGTGAACACCTCTCCGACTCCGAGCTCCTTGAGCTTCTCGACGTCGCCTTTAGGGATGGTTCCGCCACAGAATACGGCCACGTCGTCCGCGCCCTGCTCTGCCAGAAGGTCCACTATCCGGGGCACGAGCGTCATGTGCGCCCCGGAGAGGATAGAGATGCCGATCGCGTCGGCGTCCTCTTGTATGGCGGCCTCCACGACCTGCTCGGGGGTCTGGTGCAGACCGGTGTAGATCACCTCCATCCCGGCGTCTCTGAGGGCGCGGGCTATGATCTTCGCCCCCCGATCGTGACCGTCCAGCCCGACCTTCGCCACCACCACCCGGATCGTTTGCTCCATATAAGTCTCCCTAAAATTCCCTACCAGTCCAGAAACACGCTCTGCTGCAGGCTCAACGCCTCGTAGGCTGCGAAACCCGCCAGCAAGACGGCGAGTATCGAGAGCACGAGCGCCGTCCAGGTTACCGCCTTCATCCAGACCTCCAGACTATATACACCCTATATAACCGGCGTCTCGCGGTAGGAGCCGAAGACCTGTTGCATGGCCGTCGAGATCTCACCCACCGTCGCGTAGGCCCGGACCGCTTCTAACACCGGATACATCGTGTTATCCCCGCTCCGGCACGCCTCCTGCACGGCTTCGAGGAGCCGGTCCACCTCCGCATTGTCGCGGCGGCTCTTGAGGTCCGTGAGGCGCTGCTTCTGGTCGCGTTCGACTTCCAGCGGCACCGCGTGGGTCTCGACCTCGGACTCCTCCTCGGCCTCGTAGACGTTTACGTTGACCATGTATCGCTTGCCTTCTTCGAGCTCGCGCTGGTACCGGGCGGAGGCCTCGGCGATCTCCCGCATCTGGTATCCGGCGTTTATGGCGTCTATGACGCCGCCGTGCTCGTCTATCGCCTCGAAGTACTCGTATGCCTGGCGCTCCATCTCGTCCGTGAGAGCCTCTACGAAGTACGAGCCTCCGAGCGGGTCTATGGTGTTGGTCACCCCGGTCTCGAGCGCCGCGATCTGCTGCGTTCGCACGGCGATGCGCACGGCTTCCTCGGTGGGCAGGGCGAGCGCCTCGTCCAGCGAGTTGGTGTGCAGGCTCTGGGTCCCGCCCAGGATCGCCGCCATGGCCTCGAACGCGGTGCGGGCGACGTTGTTGTACGGCTCCTGGGCCGTTAGCGACACCCCGGCGGTCTGAGTGTGGAAGCGCATCAAGAGGCTCTTCTCGCTCTTCGCCCCGTAACGGTCCCGCATCACGGTCGCCCAGATGCGCCGGGCGGCGCGGAACTTGGCGATCTCCTCGAAGAAGTCCAGGTGAGAGTTGAAGAAGAACGAGAAGCGTGGGGCGAAGTCGTCCACGTCGAGCCCGGCCTCTATCCCGGCCTCCACGTAGGCGAAGCCGTCGGCCAGGGTAAACGCGAGCTCCTGGGCCGCCGTCGAGCCGGCCTCGCGGATGTGGTAGCCGCTGATACTGACCGTGTTCCACTTCGGCATGTGCTCGGTGGAGTAGGCGAGCATGTCGCGGAACACCCGCATCGAGGGCTCCGGCGGAAACAGCCACTCCTTCTGGGCGATGTACTCCTTGAGGATGTCGTTCTGGTTCGTACCGGCGAGCGCCTCCGGCTGTACACCCTGCTTCTCGGCGGCCACCACGTACATGGCGAGCAGGACGTTTGCCGGGGCGTTGATGGTCATCGAGGTCGAGACCTCGTCCATCCCGATGCCGTCGAACAGCCGCTCCATGTCCTCCAGAGAGTCCACGGCCACGCCCTCGCGCCCGACCTCGCCCTGGCTCATGGCGTCGTCGGAGTCGAGGCCCATCAGGGTCGGCATGTCGAAGGCGACCGAGAGGCCATTCTGCCCGTTGCTTATCAGGTACTTGAACCGCTCGTTGGTGTCGGCGGCGGTGCCGTAGCCGGCGAACTGCCGCACGGTCCACAGCCTGCCACGGTACATCGAGGGATATACACCCCGAGTGTACGGGTACTCACCGGGGTAACCCAGCTTCTCGTCTTGGTCATCATCCGTATCCTCGGGTGTGTACAAAGGCTTTATGGGGATGCCGCTCATCGTCGAGAACTCGGCGTCGCGCTCGCCCTTCTCCCGGTACGCCGCTTCCCAGCGGCTCCGGGAGCTCTGAGAGTTTCGAGAATCCCGGGCGCCTCTTCGAGTATCCAAGCTGGTCTCCTCCTATTTACCAGACCCAGTTATGAGGACTGTAGCATACCGGTCCGGGGCGGGGTTTTGCGAGTCCTGGAAAGGGCTAGAAAGAGGAGCCGGGCTGCTCCAGAAACTCTTTCTCTTCGGCGGTGGACTCTCTGCCGAGCGTCTCGTTGCGGTGCGGAAAGCGGCCGAAACGATCAATGATCTCCTCGTGGCGCACGGCGTACCCGTAGACTGTCCGGCTCTGCTCGTCATCCCCCAGGGAGTCGAATAGCCTCAGAGAGAGGCGCTGGTCTTCCAGGTCCTCGCTGTGCTCGAAGGGCAGGTAGAAGAACCAGCGTTCCACCGGCTGTACGCGGGCGTCGTGGCCGAGGTCGAGGGCGGCCCGGGCGGTCGAGCGTGCCCGGGCGTCGGTCTCGAAGGCTCTGGGCGAGCCCCGGAACAGGTTACGCGGAAACTGATCCAGGAGTATCACCAGCGCCAGAGCGCCGTACGGCGTCCCTAGCCAGTCGTCGAGCTCGCCGGCGGCGGCCAGCTCGTGGTCGGCGGAGAACCTGGTCGAGATCTCGGCGTCGAACTCCTCGTCTTTCTGGAACCACGCTCCGCGGGGCCGCACGATGCCGTCTTCGGCCTCCCCGAACCAGAAACTCAGCACCTCCGAGGCCCTCTCCGGCGTTGCGGCTCCGGAGCTTTGACTCACCATACGCCTCTCCTCTCGAACTACGTCTTTTCTTCTACCATAGCTATTTTCCCCTATTATCACTCGCACTTCCCTCGCACCGGGGCACGACGCATCTTTGCGAGCCTGGTCACAATGACAGGAGGAGATAGAAGTTTGCAGGACCCCACACGACGTTTCTCGAACAGGGCCGACAGCTACGCCCGGTACCGCCCGGCTTATCCGGAGGAACTGCTGGATCTCCTCGCGGCAGAGTGCGGCCTCGCGCCGGGCTTGGCGGTCGCCGACGTGGGCTCGGGTACGGGGATACTGAGCCGGCTCCTGCTGGAGCGCGGCGCGGAGGTCTACGGAGTCGAGCCGAACCGCGAGATGCGCGAGGCCGGAGAGCGTCTGCTCGCCGGGTACGAAAATTTTACGAGCGTCGCGGGCACGGCGGAGGCCACGACGCTTCCCGGCAACAGCGTCGGACTCGTGAGCGCCGGACAGGCTTTCCACTGGTTCGATCCCACAGGGGCGCGAGAGGAGTTCGGCCGCATCCTGGTACCCGGAGGCCGGGTCGCGCTCGTGTGGAACAGCCCGTTGTACGGTGCGTCTCCTTTAATGCGGGACTACCGGCGACTTCTGGAGAGGTTCGGCACGGACTGGGAGAAGGTCACGCACCTGGAGGTTGACGCGGGGACGCTCCGGCCGTTCTTCGGCGGGAGCTTCGAGGAGCGGCTGCTGCGGAACCGGCAGACCTTCGACCGGGAGTCGTTAGAGGGCCGGCTGCTCTCCTCCTCGTTCGTACCGGGGCCGGGGGACGAGCGGTGCAGCCCGATGCTGGAGGAGTTGTCCGGCGTCTTCTCCCGACATCAGCGGGGCGGCGAGGTGGTATTCGAGTATGAGGTGCGGGTGTTCCACGGGAGTCTGGAGGGCTAGCCCCGCTCCAGGGAGGCGTGGTGGGCGGCGGCCCGCTCGACGTACTCCCGCGCGCCGCGCCGGATCTCCCGCAGTTGCTCGTCGGAGACCTCGCCGGCCCGCCTTGCGGGGAGGCCGAGGATCAGGCTGCGGGACGGAAACTCGCGGCCCTCGGGCACGACGGCCCCGGCCCCGACGACGGAGCCCGGCCCGATCCTCGCCCCGTTGAGGACGGTGGCGTTCATCCCTATGAGGCACTCGTCCTCCACGGTACAGCCGTGCAGGATGGCCCGGTGTCCGACGACGCAGCCCGCGCCGATGGCGGCTGGGAAACCGGGGTCCGCGTGCAGCACCGCCCCATCCTGGACGTTGGTGCGATCTCCGATCAGAATCGGCTCCGTGTCGCCGCGCAGCACGGCCCCGTACCACACGCTCGATCTCTCCCCCAGCCGCACGTCTCCAACCACCGTGGCCCCGGGCGCGACCCACGCCTCCTCCGCTAGCTCCGGGTAACGTCCCTCGAACGGCAGCAGCCCCGTCTCCGACCTCACCGCATAACCTCCCGGTGGCTCCCTTTCGACCTCTCGGCCAGCTTCATCCCGCCCCATCCCACCGGATAGCGCCGCAATCCCGGCGGCGTCACTGGCCGGAGAGCCATGAGCCCGTCATGTACAGCGCCGCGTACCGGCTGTTACCGACGCCGCTCGAAATGCTAGCATGGCGGTGGGTAGATAGGGAAAGCTCCACCGCGAGGCTCCGGGACACACGCCACGGGGCGTAGCGCGGTGAACAGGAGGAGGCATACCGGGTATGACGAATATCAGGGAGTACGAGGAGACCCGCGCGAACTTCAGGTGGGAGACTCCAGAGAAGTTCAACTTCGGACGGGACGTTATAGACAGCCAGCCGGCGGACAAACCAGCCATGATCTGGCTCGGCACGGACGGCTCAGAGCGCCGGCTGACCTTTGGCGACCTCTCGGAAGCCTCCAACCGCTTCGCGAACGCCGCCCGCGGGCTCGGGGTGCGGCGCGGAGACCGAGTGCTCGTGATAGTTGGCAAGCGGCCGGAGTGGCACGTCATACTCATCGGTCTCTTAAAGCTCGGGGCGGTCGCCATACCGTGCGCCGAGCAGCTCCGCTCGAAGGACCTCCGCTACCGCGCCGAGCACTCCGGCGCGACCACGGTAATATCCTCGGCGGCCGGCATGGAAGCGATAGACCCCATCCGGGACGAGCTGGACGACCTGAAAATCTTTATAAGCCTGGATGAGGATAACGGAGAGCACGAAGGCTGGGAGCCGTACGAGCGCCTGACCTCCGGAGCGTCGGACGCTTTCACCACCGAGGACACCGCCGCCTCCGAGGGAGCCCTGATGCTTTACACCTCGGGCACGACGTCCAACCCCAAGGGCGTGTGGCACACGCACGGCTATACCCACGCAAAGCGGGTCGAGGCTTACTACTGGCTGGATCTCTGGGAGGACGACCGGCTGTGGTGCACCTCGGGCACCGGCTGGGCAAAGAGCATCTGGAACGTGTTTCTCGGCCCCTGGAGCCACGGCGTCGAGCTATTCGTGCACGAGGGCGGCTTCGACCCCGCCGAGCGGCTGCGCCTGATCGAACGCTACGGGATCACGGTCCTGTGCCAGGCTCCGACCGAGTACCGGCTGCTCGCGAACTCCCCCGAGCTAGAGAACGCCGACCTCTCGAACATCCGGCACGCCGTGAGCGCCGGGGAGCCGCTGAACGCGGCGGTGGTCGAGCGTTTCCGGGAGCTGCACGGCCTGACCATCTACGACGGCTACGGCCAGACCGAGAACACCCTGCTCGTCGGCAACTTCCCCGGCATGGAGGTAAAGCCCGGCTCGATGGGCAAGCCGCTGCCGGGCTGCGACGTGAGGATAATAGACGACAACGCCGAGGAGACCCCGCCGGACGAGCCCGGTGACATCGCGCTACGTCCCGACATCCCGGCGATGTTCGCGGAGTACTACGAACAGCCCGACGCCACCGAAGCCACCCGCCGGGGCGAGTTCTACGTGACCGGCGACCGGGCCGTGCGCGACGAGGACGGCTACCTGTGGTTCATGAGCCGGGCGGACGACGTGATCCTCTCCGCCGGCTACCGCATCGGCCCGTTCGAGGTCGAGAGCGCGCTCATAGAGCATCCGGGGGTGGTAGAGAGCGCGGCGGTGGCCTCCCCGGAGGCCGACCGGGGCAGCGTGGTAAAAGCATTCGTCGTGCTCGCCTCCGGCTACGAAGGCTCCGACGAGCTGGTCACCGAGCTACAGGATCACTGCAAGAGCGTCACCGCGCCGTACAAGTACCCGCGCCGCGTCGAGTTCGTGCAGGAGCTGCCAAAGACGGCCAGCGGCAAGATCCGGCGCGTCGAGCTCCGCGACCACGAGACGACCGGACAGACGGCCGGTTAGACCACCCGGAGCCGTGTCCGACCGAGCTGAACCGAGCTGAACCGACCTAGCCGATATCGAACCCGCCAGGCATCTCCCGGGCCGCGAAAAGGTACGGGAACTCCCGGCGGGCCTCCTCCTCGGTGAACATCCCGATATAGCCCTCATCCTCTACGGTGGGCGCGATCCAGTACGAGCTCTCTCCCTCCGCGCCGTCCCACTCCCGGACCTGCACCCGGTAGCCTTCTTCGCCAGCGCGGGTAAACCGGTGCAGGATAAAGGAGATCCCTCCTTCGGAGCCGCCGCGGCCGACTTGCAGGTAGTCGCTTTGGGCGCCGTCAGGTTCGGACTCTACACTCCCGGCTACTCCGCCCAGAAACTCCCCCCACGACGACCACGCGCCTACCCCATCGAACTCTCCGGCTCCAACTGGTTTGAATCCCAATGCTGTCCCCTCAGAAGCCACTACGCATCTGCAAGGACTCATGATAGCTCCAGAAGCCGGTCTCTGGACGCACCAAGCTAGGCCAAGCTATAAATAGTGCTCCGGGTCCGTTCGCGGAGTAGGAACCGCTGCCTACCTCTATACGGCGGTGCCGCTTGGAGGGCATATCCAGGAACACGCTCAGGCCCAGTTCGGCCTGGACACCATACCCTGCTAACTTCATGGCTCTATGTCTTGAGGTAAAGACGGTCAGCACCTTTTTATTCCCACGCTCAACCACATCACCCTGCTCCTTTTCCTCTATTCTAGGGGGGCCACGTTATCTACCGGACTCTACAGCTTCTAACGTTGCAACACGGTGACCTCTTGCAGAGCTTTGGAGAAATAGCGGTGGCTTTTGTTAACTTCGCTCTGGTTGTGACCCGGTGGTAGCTGGAATCGGGATTATGTTTCTCTGTCCCTATGAGTCTCTCTCCCCGGCGCGCCTCGCCACCTCTCGATCTATCTCTTCCCTAGCCTCGGGAGGCGGCCCCTGGACGGTTAGCACCGCACCCCAGGACATGAACACCACCGGTTGCTCCAGGCCCGGCTTCACCTCCAACCCGTGAGCCCCGTAGCCTTCCAGGAGGAAAACCTCCGTCCTCGCCTCCGGCTCGCTCTTGACCGGCTTCGAGGGGTCTTCCGAGTCTGAATTAGGTCCGGACAGGTGGGAGATGAACACCCAGTATCCCACCCAGTCCGAGAGCACCGAGTTGCTTGAACCATTCTCTTGAGCCATCTACGCCTCCCTACTTCGATGCGGGCTCTGTTGGGAGAGCCCGGCGGACTGTCCAAATCTACGTAGAGCTACATGAACTCCATATTCATGCCGGCCCGGTTCACCTCCGCGGCTCCGGCTGCCGCTCCCCTCTCCGGCTGCACGGCCACGATGGCCTGCGTCGTGACGATGAGCCCGCCGATCGAGGCCGCGTGCTGTAACGCGCTGCGCGCGACCATCGCAGGGTCAACCACTCCGGCCTCGATCAGGTCCTCGTACTCGCCGGTGAGGGCGTTATAGCCCACGTTCCCATCCCCGCCACGCACCCTCTCGGCCACGATGGAGCCGTCGGTCCCGGCGTTGTGGGCGATCTGGCGTACAGGCTCCTCCAGCGCCCGGTGGATGATCTTGGCCCCCGTCAACTCGTCGCCGTCGAGCGAGGCGAGCATCTCTCCGACGGCCTTCTGGGCGTGCAGGAGCGCGACGCCGCCGCCCGGCACGACACCTTCCGCCAGCGCGGCCCGCGTGGCCGAAAGCGCGTCCTCTACGCGGTGCTTCTTCTCCCTCATCTCCACCTCGGTGGCCGCGCCGACCCCGATAACGGCGACGCCCCGGGAGAGCCTTGCGAGACGCTCCTGCAACTTCTCGCGGTCGAACTCCGCCGCCTCGACGGCGAGACGGTTCTTTATCTGATTCACGCGGGCCGCCACGGCTTCAGGGTCTCCGGCGCCGTCCACGAGAGTAGTGCCGTTCTTGGTAATCACCACACGCCCGGCACGGCCTAGCTGGTCCATGCGGATGTTTTCGAGTTCGAGGCCGCGCTCGTCGGTTATAACCTCGCCGCCGGTCAGGATGGCGATGTCCTCCAGCATCCTCTTGCGCCGCTCTCCGAATCCGGGAGCCCGGATCGCAACGGCGTCGAAAGTGTCACGCGTCTTGTTCGTGATCAGGAGCGAGAGCGCCTCGCCCTCGACGTCCTCGGCCATGACGAGCAGCGACTCGCCCGCTTGCCTCACCTCTTCGAAGATGCGCAGCACGTCCTGGAGGTTGCTGATCTTCTTGTCGGTCATCAGTATGTACGGGTCTTCCAGTACAGCCTCCATATGCTCCTGATCCGTAACGAAGTGCGGTGAGATGTAGCCCTTGTCCAGGTGCATGCCCTCGGCAAAATCCAACTCCATGCCCAGGGTATTGCCCTCCTGGACGTTTACCATGCCATCCTTGCCGACCTGATCTATGGCGTCGGCGATGGTCTCGCCCACCTCCCGGGAGCGGGCGGAGATGGAGCCGATTCGCGCAACTTCCTCCCTGGTCGTGATCCCGGTCGCCAGGCTCCTTATCTCTTCAACAGCGGTATCCACGGCCTTCTCGATGCCGCCCCGGACGAGCACCGGATTCGCGCCGGCGGCCACGTTCCTGATGCCCTCGCGGACTATTACCTGCGCCAGAATGAGTGCGGTGGTCGTGCCGTCGCCGGCCACGTCGTTGGTCCTGGTCGCAGCCTCCAACACGAGCTGTACGCCCTGGTTCTCGAACACGTTGTCGAGCTCGATCTGGCGGGCTATGGTAACCCCGTCGTTGGTAATCAGCGGCGTCCCGAACGTCATGTCCAGCACCGCGTACCGCCCCTTCGGCCCGAGCGTCCCCCTGACCGATCCCGCAAGTTTGTCCACACCGCGCCGCAGCGCCGCGCGGGCCTCGGTATCGTACGATAAATATTTGTGCGCCACCCCACGTCCTCCTCTAGTGGACTCTAGTGGCCGGCCCCCGGCCCTCTCTCACTCCTATTCTTCACCGGTACTTAGCCGCACCCCAACGGCCAATGCATGGTTCTTACGCTTCTTGCATTTGCAGTTTTAATGCTAGCAGAGCGGTATTGTTGGATAAAGCACAATACGGATTAGATTTCCCTACAATGCGGGAAACATGCGCCCGGAGGCGGAGCGATAATGTAGTCTGATACGAACAGTTGATATAGGTTGAAAGCTGCTTCCGGTAGTGTGTATGGGTGAGCAAAACCAGTGGTAGTCAGTGGTAGTGGCTTTCTTTTTCCTCTGGCGAAAGGAGCGGTAGATGTCCGAGGATTCCAGGGGCGAGTATCTCTCACCAAAGGAGTATAGCGAAAGTACCCTGAAAGCGGCCAGGATGTACCACCTGTGCGGCGAGGATGGAGATAGCTGGAGTTCCGTGGCGCTAGCCGTCTGCGCATTCGAGGGGCTACACACCAAGGATGGTTGGGAGTTCGTACTGACCAACCGCCGGGACATAGAAGACGTGGCCGAGCTCTTCGGGAAAGCCGGCTCCCCGGAAGAGTTCAGGGACGGTCTTATGGATCTCAAAGAGAAGGATCTGAAGCGTCGGATGGGCGTGGGATAGCGAAGCGACTTGCGCCCGGAAGAGAGCCAGGCTTCTGTGGTGCGGGCACTCACCAGGCTGGGATGGGAAGTACGGAAGACGCCAAGCGCGGTCATCGGCTCCCACGGCAAGCACTACGTGATGGTCAGCTTCGAGGGCGGGAAACCGTCGTCAATCATCATCTCCTACGTTGGGAAGGGCGGCGGCCTACTGAGCAGCAAGTGGCGGGGCTCGGAGCGTCTGCCCACACCCCGGAAAGTCGTCGAGGCGCTCTCATAGCACCCTACGCGGGGCGGGGACCAGCAGAGAAGAACACGGATGCAGAATCTGTCCAGGGTAGGGACGACGGAGCGCGAGAGAGATGCTGCTCGGGATGTCCGCGGAGCAGGAGATGAAATCCTCGGTGTCGGTACAGGGAGCGGCCTAGGTAAAGAAGTTCTTGCCGACTAACTCGTTCTCACGACCACTAACTTCTCCTTCGGCGGCGTTATAGCGCAAAACTCTGCCGGAGTTTCTGCCGGAGTGATCTATCTCTACAGCAATAGTCATAAAGGTTGAACCAGTGAGTAGAAGCCCAAAAACTCGAAGATCCCATAGGCACAGTCAGGCACCATGATCGCATCGGGGTCAATGTTTTTGATTTTCGCTGTATAGCTCCGAAGGTCAGCTCGTCTATCTCCGCCTCCCAATCTTAGCCAACTTATTCGCGGGGTTGTCGGAGTCGAACTTCACCAGTCTTTTATCTAGCCCCGGGGCTCCTCTATTTCTCTTAACCTTTACACGTAGAGGTGGGCGGCCTCTGAGAAGACCGCCCACCTCCAAAACGGGCCACGGCCTGGCGAAGCCTCTAAGATTCCGTGCCCGGCATCTTGTAGCCGAGCTCTTCGGCGGCATCCGCGGGATCCGCGAACAGCAAAACCCGATCGTCTTGCTTGATCATCTTGCCGTAGTGGGTGGAGGTCTCGACCTCGAAGTCCTCGGGTGAAAAATCGTCCTCGCCGAGCGCCTCGGCGATCTCGTCCATGTCGAACTCTAGTTTGTCGTTGGCGTCTATGCGGATCATGGCCGGATACTTGGTCACCTCCACGCCCGGCTTCTCGCCCATCACCTCAGCGATGATGTTGCCCTCGACGCTGGCGCTCATCGTGACACCGCACCTGTTCGACGAGGTGCGGTGATACTGTAGCTGTTCTTCGTTCATGCAGTCACCTCCCCGGGTACCGGCAGGCCAAGGTCAGAGAGGATTCCCTCGAACCTGTTCCTGACCTTCTCGAAGGACTCGT
This sequence comes from Rubrobacter aplysinae, assembly GCF_001029505.1. NCBI lineage: Bacteria > Bacillati > Actinomycetota > Rubrobacteria > Rubrobacterales > Rubrobacteraceae > Rubrobacter > Rubrobacter aplysinae. The sequence goes on from NZ_LEKH01000005.1 coordinate 147,927, forward strand.
CGAAGCTCACCGGCTGCTGCTCGGGCTCGGACCAGATGGGCGCGAGCCCTCGGGCGGCGGCGAGGCTGTAGGGTACCCAGCGTTCGAGCCAATCTTGCATTAGCTGCCTGTTGTCCTCGCCGTAGACTGGGTCCTCTAGCATGTCCCGCATCATGTCCCTGGTGTAGGCCAGGTCGCGGTCGTTGAATTCCCTCTCGCCCACGCCTATTACCGACGGGGTGAGATAGTCGCCGTGGACGGGGGCGAACCGCATCACGAAGTGGCTGCGGAACAACTCACCGACGAGCGGCTCGAAAACGACGTTTGCGGCGAAGGTAGTCTCGGCCCAGTCCGTGGCGTTCATGATGCGCTCTACGTTCTCGCGCACGCCCTGCCAGGCGGGATCCTCCATCCAGGCGTCCTTGTGGGCCGTGCCATCGAACTTATCCGGGAACTGCTCGGAGAGCTCCAGATTGTACAGCAGTATGTCCTGTGCGCTGCGCAGCTTGTGCATGCAGTTCACGGATATCGCGTTGTTATGCATGTTTGACATGGCTGCGCGCTGGGCCGGCATGAACACGTACATCCCGAGGCCGTGATCGGCGTGGGCCCAGGTGGTCGCGTGCCGGGCCAGGATGTCGATCCAGCCGTCCTGCCAGTTCTCGAAGACGTTCTCGGACTTTGCGTTCTCGATGTTCTGGGTCACCTGGCGCACGGAGTTGGAGTTGTTGATGTAGTAGGTCCGCTCCCACTCCTCGTTGGGGTCGCGGAACCGGTGCCAGTCGGAGGACTTTATCTGTGTCCAGTCTGGATCGTAGCCTATGTCACCGTTGGCCCAGCCCAGGATCCAACCCTGCGTCAGGTACTTCTCCGGGTCGGGCTGTACGTCTACCGTTACGTCCTCGTACCTGGTCGCACGCCTTTTTTGAGGCGTGAAGTAGTTGTACGTCCGGCTGTCGGAGCCCGCGAACACGGCGGCCCCCGCCTCGGCGTCCGTCAGCGTGATCGGGGGTATGCTCCTGGTCCCTCTGCCTGCCCCTTTGTTGATTGTCTCTTCGCTCACAGACAGCAACCTCCTTTCCCTGTTGACCGCTGTCCTGCGCTCTACGCGAGTTCGTACCGCGAATGCTTCCGGTCGGGCCTCACCTCCTTCCCGGTTTTATGATCCGTATCACTCAGGCCCCTATCACCACATAGGCCCTCCCCCCTCTCTGCGGGCTCGTCGTGACTACGCATGTAACCCGATGGACCTAGCCGGCTCTACCGGGAAAATCAGGGCCGCTCTCCTCTTTGGTAGCCGTCCCCTCTGCTTCGCCCGTGGTGGTGAACTTGTCATAGTAGATGCTCTCCTCATCCAGGCCCTTCCTCATGAGCACCGGGATGGCGGCGTCTATCATGGGCGGCGGACCGGCGAGGTACGCCTCTTTCCCATTCAGGGCTCCTTCGAGGCGCTGCACCACGTCCGTTATAAGGCCCGTCTCGCCCTCCCAGCCGTCTTCCGGGACAGCCTCGGAGAGCGCCGGTACGAACCGGAATCCTGGTATCCTCTCCTCTATCTCCTTCAGCTCGTCCAGGTAGAAGAGGTCTTGCGGTGTCCTGGCCCCGTAGTAGTAGGTTGCGCCGCGCTCGATGCCCTTTTCGGCCATGTGCCGCAGGATGGAGAGTATCGGGGCCATACCCGAACCGCCCCCGATAAATACCATGTCACCTTCGGACTTCTCGCGCAGCGTGAACATGCCGAACGGCACCTTCATCGCCATCCGATCCCCGACCGAGATACCATCCTCTCCCTCTTCCAGAAGACTGGAGAAGCGCCCGCCCGGGAAGACCTTGATAATGAACTCCGCCCGCTTGTCGGTCTCGGTTGTGTTCGCCATCGAGTAGGCCCGGTGGGTTTCGGTGCCGGGGATGTAGAGCTCGGCGTACTGCCCGGGGATGAAGGTCATCTCAGGCGGGTCGACAAGCTTCAAGACGAGACGCTTTATATCGTGGGTGAGGGACTCTATCTCCTCGACCTCCGTGTACACGAGCTGGATCGGTATCCCCGTGTCCAGCATCTCCTCGCGGAAACTGAGAAGCTCCACTTCGAGGTCGCTGTAGGCGTGGGATCGGCACAATAGAACGAATCCCTCGTCACTCTCGAATTCGTTTAGCGCGAAGGTGGAGTAGTCGTCCATCTCCAGATCGCCGTCCAGCAGGAAGGACTTGCATGCCGAGCACTGCCCCTCCTTGCAACCGTGCATAAGCATCACACCCTGCCGGAAGGCTGCGTCCAGGATCGTCTCGTCCTCGTCTACCTCTATCTCTTTGCCAACCGGCTCAAAGTACACCTTGTGCTTGTTTCCCATTTTCACCCCAACTACGTTTGTAGTCCAAGAGCGACCCCTCACGGGCCGGTGTTTCCTTTCCTAATCAAGATCCTATACGCATGAAATATACAAGTCAAAAAAGTATCAACATATTCCCCTAATGTCGTAACTTGGGGATTTTAGTCCGTGGATGGGCGGTTTTCCAACAGTGTTGGAATCGAACACAAACAGGGAGGAGCGGGCCATCTGGCCCGCTCCTCCCTGGGGTCCAGCTGATGCCAGACGCGAGATGAAGCTAGCTAAGGGAGTGTATCGTGAAGCCTGACTTGTACTCAGCTATGTGCTTCTCTCGCTCTTCGTCGGACATCTGGTTGAGGAGGATGTTCGGGCTCTGGAACTCGATGCCCCGAGTCTTCTCCGTGGTCCACATCTTGTCGTCCTCGAAGATGACGTGCGGCTGCGGTACGAGGGTCTTGCCGTCCTCGCGGACGTAGCCGAGGTCATGCTGGATGTCGGCGAGGTCCCAGCCATGATACAGCGTCTCCCACTCGCGCTTGCCGGTCTGGCGGCCCATCGAGGGGGTCTGGCGGCCGTTGTACTCGCCGCGGAACGCGACCGTGTCCTGCCAGTGGCACCACTTGGAGCAGTAGGTCTTCCACTGATCGTCCACGTAATCGAAGATGGTGTCTTCCCTGATGAGGCACGGCACCATGCAGCTCCAGCAGCGGTGCGGGTAGACGTAGCCGGTATCCTCGAACGCGATCGGTTTGTGGCCGTTAGGCTCCGAGAGGGCGCTGTAGTGCTCCCACCACTGGCCGAATTTGTTGTACCAGCCCGGATACTTGTGCTCGAACCACTCGAAGTCTTCGTTGGTCATCGGGTCGATGCGCCAGTAGTTTACCGGCCAGCCCGTTGCGAAGAACTGCGCGACGTAGTGGTGGTAGAAGCCGTTCCAGATCCTGTCCCACGAGTCCTCGATGACGTCGTGCGGAATCTTGAGGCCGTACTTCTCGAGCGGCACCAGGTAGCTGCGATAGTAGTCGTCGTAGTACCAGCGGCGCCACATCTCGGCGTAGGACTCGCGATCCTTGCGGCGATCCTTGGTGCCGTAGTCGATGAACGTGCCGATGGCCGCGTCCACGACGCAGTGCTGATTCCACAAGGAGTAGATCAGGTCCCGCTCGAGCAGTTCCTTGTTCTCCTCGTGCTCCAGCGCCATGAGTAGCGTGCCGTAGCCGTTGTTCATGTGCCGCGACTCGTCTGACTGCACCGAGAGGAACACGGTCGGCAAGAGATAGTCGCCGTTTGCGGCGGCCTCGGAGGGCATCGCCACGAACAGGGTGTTGGTGAACGCCGTCTCCGCCACGACCTGCAGGTAGATGTTGCAGGCGGTGATGGCGTCGCCGGTTATGAAACCCTCGCCGAACTGACGGCCGATGGTGCCCGCGTAGTTATTGGAGAACGCCTTCTCGGTGATGTCGAACCCGGCGGGGTCGATGTAGTTCTTCATGTACTCGCGCTTGAGGTTCATCTGGATCGTCGAGTGGCGTACCTCGTCGATCATCTGGAACGCGAGCCCGTTGTGGATCTCGGCGTTCGGAACCGCTTCGGTAAGGAGCGGCATCGCCCGTGCGGCGGAGATCTCCGGGAACGGGATGATGGAAAGGAATAGCTTTTGCCACTCCATCCAGCGCGGCTGGACCTGACGCCACATGTTGCCGCGCACCGCCCCGTCTATAGCGCCGTAAACCCGATGGTCCTTCTCCTCCTGCATGGGGAAGTAGGACTGCATGACCTGCTTCATCGGGTCCTTCTGCGAACCCTTCTCAAGCTTGTAGTCCGTCGTGTACTTCGGGTCCTTGGTGACGTACGTCGGGTCCCAGGAGAGCTCCTGGATCTTGTTGTGTGCCTTCGTAACGCTCTTGCGCGCCACTAACCTCTCCTCCTTCCGGTAGCCTTTCCCCACCACGGCCGGGAGCCGCAGTGCCTCTCTAATATCAGCCTCGTCTCCTTACCATCGCCGGCAAAAGCCACTTTACTTACAGGACATAATAGGGAGGTGGAGGTGGACGGCAAGCAACATAACCTACTTTTCCAACAGTGTATTAAAAATTACTAAGATTCCGACCCCAGGTCTTGAATGTAGCTTTTGCTTCTACATAATTAAGACGTAGGGAAAGGTATTTCGCCAGGGTACATCGGTTGGGGCGGGGGTGTACGATTTACCCCGCTTGCCCGCTGTACCGGGAAGTCTCTGGCGCGGACAAGCGTTTGAGGGTGATATTAGTTGGAGACTGATGGCGGTGAGCGTTCCATTAGCGGCTCGTCCTACAAGAGGCAGGACGAAAAGTTCAAGAGCGTGCGCAGGGTCTTTAGGATCATGGACCTCGTTAGCGAACGGGGTGAGGATCTCACGGCCAAGCAGCTTGCCAGGGAGATCGGCACCAACCTTTCGAGCTGCTACTACCTGCTCGGCCTACTGGTCGACGAGGGATACATCGAGCGGGTTTCGCAAGGCGGAGGGTACAGGATTGGCCCCGCTTTACCATCGCTGCACCAGGGCAAGCCTAGGAGCGACTTTGACGCCAGGATAGAGCCCGCGGTCAAGGAGCTAGCCCACCGCACCCAGAGGCACGCGTACGCGGCGGTGCTCTGGGACGGAGAGGTGGTGGTGACCCAGGTAAAGTCCCCGCCGAGGAGTCCGCCTGTGGGGGTAGTAAAGGGGTTCCACGGTGCCTCGCACGCCCTGGCTCTGGGCAAGGTGTTGCTCGCCAGCCAGGGAGCCGAGTTCGTGGACGGCTACATAGACGATTACGGTCTGGAAGCCTTCACACCACGCACCATAGTGCGGCCTGCGGAACTTCACGCCCAGCTAAACAAGGTGCGCATGGTCGGAGTGGGTGCGGATTTCGAGGAGTTCGCCCGTAACCTCTGCTGTGTGGCGGCCCCGATCTACAGCGCCAGTGGGAAGGTAGAGGGGGCAATAGGTCTCTCCACCACGACCCGGCGCATTCGGGACGAAGGTCAGCGCATGACTTCGACGGTGCAGCGGGCAGCCGCAGAGGCTTCGACGCTACTGAGCGATGAACCCGACATCAAGGATGGCAAGAACCGGAAGAGCGGTTAAGAGCGGTAAGACGGGATCGCCGGGACAGCCGGCGGGAGGAGGAGCGAATGCCGAAGCTGGAGGTAGACGGGGTAGGGATCTTCGAGGTGGACGAGGATCAGCGGCTGGTGCTCGCCATCGAGGAGGATGCGGGGGTAGACATCCAGCACCAGTGCGGTGCCTACGCCCACTGCACGACCTGCCGCGTCGAGTTTCTCGAAGGCGAGCCGGAAGACATGACCGAGGCGGAGTTCGCGGCGCTCAGGATGCGGGATCTCGTCGGAGAGGCACGGCTGTCATGCCAGATACTCTGCGACCACGACATGAAGGTACGACCGCTGCTGACGGTCAGTGGTAGCAAGGCCAGCACCGCCGGCGGCAAGCCGGAGGAGGAGATCACACCCGAGCCCGTGTGGATGGAAGCACCGGAATAGCAACGGGGATCCGGCAATCAGGAGAGGAGGAGGCTCATGAAGGCTTTGGTCTACCATGGTCCCCAGGAGAAGAGCTGGGATTCCAAGCCGGAGCCCGGTATCGAGCGAGCGACAGACGCGATAGTCAGAATAGACACCACGACCATCTGCGGCACGGACCTGCACATACTCAAGGGCGATGTTCCCACGGTCGAAGAAGGGCGTACCCTGGGCCACGAGGCCGTCGGTACGGTAATGGAGACCGGCTCGGGCGTGGAGGACGTAGGCGAGGGCGACAGGGTGCTGGTGTCGTGTATCTCTGCCTGCGGGCGTTGCGAGTATTGCAGGCGAGGCTTGCAAAGCCAGTGCCTGAGCGGCGGCGGTTGGATCCTGGGCCATCTTAGTGGACGGGACCCAGGCCCAGTACGCCCGCACACCGTTCGCCGACACGAGCCTGTACAAGGTCCCCGAAGGCCTTTCAGACGAGCAGGTGCTGTTCCTATCGGACATCCTGCCTACCGGGTTCGAGATCGGGGTCCGAAACGGCGGCGTGAAGCCCGGAGACACCGTGGTCGTGGTCGGCGCGGGACCGGTTGGTCTGGCCGCGATAGCGGCCGCCAGGCTCTACGCTCCGGGTAGGATCGTCGCCGTGGACCTCGCCGACTCGCGGCTCGAAAGCGCCCGGGAGCTGGGTGCGGATGTGACCATCAATGGCTCCTCTGGCGACACGATAGAGATGGTAAAGGAGATGACGGACGGCCTCGGGGCCGACACGGTCATGGAAGCGGTCGGGGTACCCGAGACCTTCGAGCTGTGTACCGAGCTGGTGCGCCCCGGCGGACACGTCGCAAACATAGGAGTGCACGGCCAGCCCGCGACGCTCCACCTGGAGACGCTCTGGATCAAGAGCGTAACCATCACCACCGGCTTGGTGGACGCGTACTCCACTCCCACCCTCCTGAAGCTGGTCTCCGAGGGGAGACTGGATACGACGCCATTCGCTACTCACCGCTTCGGGCTGGAGGATATAGAGCACGCCTACGACGTGTTCTCCGACGCCGCAAACACCAACGCGCTGAAGGTAGTCCTGTCAGCCTCGTAGAGGATAGCGAGAGAGGAGCGACATGCTGGACCAGGGACAGCTTAACCAGGCGGTCGAAGGTCTCCGCAAGCTACACCGCGAGATGATGTACGGCGACAAGAAGATGTGGCACTTCGTGTCCACCGGCAATGACTTCCTGATCGCAAGACGGGAAGTGCAGGTCGCCGCACTCGACAAGTACAACCGCGAGCTGAGAAACGACGGCTCCCCCGAACTCCAGATAAGCCCGGCCGACTTTGCCAACTTCCTCTGAGTAAGACCTGGCGAACCACTGCCCTATGGTTCTGCCGGTAGCCCTACGCCAGCTTCCAGGGGGCCGGTCCCGCGAGCCTCCACACCCGGCTTTACTCCGATCTTATGGAAGGCCGGGGGAAGTAAAAACAGAGAACTAGAGGGTCTCAGAGGGTCTCACGCGAACATAAGATTAGATAAGATCAGAATTACGACACTTGATGCGCCTGGCATACGTTTTTCGCCAACTGTTGGAAAAGTCCTTTCGTAATATTGATCTCTTTGATCTACCGTATTACTCTTAGAGGCGGAAAGGGTTGCAACTACAATTTTAGTCTTGCATTCACGGGCGGGGCTAAGGTCAAGGAGGAGACGTGTACAGAAAAGACGGCGAAAGCTACTTTGTCGTTGATGAACACGTACATTTCTGGGATGCGAGTCCGGAGAACCAGAAGAATATACATGGCAAGCAGTTCATCGACTGTTTCCACGGCTATCAGACCGCTCTAAGCCCGGAGGAGTACATCTGGTCTATAGAGGACTTCCAGAAGTACTCCGAAGAGACCATGATGCGTAACCTCTTTGAAGAGGGCTACGTGGATAAGGCCATCTTCCAACCCACCTACCTCACGGACTTCTACGTAAACGGCTTCAATACCACGGAGCAGAATGCGGTGCTCGCCGAGAAGCATCCGGAGAAGTTCATCGTCAACGGCGCTTTCGACCCACGCGACGGAGAGAGAGGAATCGAGGACCTCGAAAGGCTCGTGGACAGATACAACCTCCAGGGCATCAAGCTCTACACCGCCGAGTGGAAGGGCGAATCCAAGGGTTGGTCCTTGAAGGACGAGTGGGCCAAGCGGTATCTGGAGAAGTGCCACGAGCTCGGCGTCAAGAACATCCACGTCCACAAGGGACCGACCATCCGGCCGCTAAACAAAGACGCGTTCGACGTCGCGGACGTGGACGAGGCCGCCTCCGAGTTCACCGAGCTCAACTTCATCGTCGAGCACATCGGGCTGCCGCGCCTGGAAGATTTCTGTTGGATCGCGGTCCAGGAGCCAAACGTTTACGCGGGGATGGCGGTGGCCATGCCGTTCATGCACAGTCGCCCGAGATACTTCGCCGAGATCATGGGCGAGCTTCTGTACTGGCTGGATGAGGACAGAATCCTGTTCGCCAGCGACTACGCCATCTGGCATCCCAAGTGGCTCGTCGAGCAGTTCGTGGACTTCCAGATCCCCGAAGACCTGCAGTCCGAGTACGGGACGCTCACCCCGGACATAAAGCGCAAGATCCTGGGCCTCAACGCCGCCGCACTCTATGACATCGAGGTCCCGGAAGAGGTCCGTCAGCCGGCCGCGGTCGCCTCCGGTAGCGAGAGCAGCTACCCGGAGAGCCCGCTGTAAATGCCGAACGGACCTACCGAAGCAGAGATCCTGGACGCCCTCTCGGGCGTCCGGGACCCCGAACTCGACGAACCTATAACGGACCTGAAATTCGTCGCCGGTCTCCAGGTGTCCGACGATAGAGTCGAGGTCCAGCTGCGTCTCCCCACCCCTTTTTGCGCCGCCAACTTCTCATATCTCATGGTCGCGGACTCCAGAGAAGCGGTGCTCGGTGTGCCCGGCGTCCGGGAGGCCCGGGTCTCTCTGGACGACCATTACGCGGCCGACGAGATCAACTCCGGCGTGAATGACGAGTTGGGCTTCGACGGGGCGTTTCCCGCCGAGGCCGACGGGCCAGACCTGGAAGAGTTGCGCGACACGTTCCGCCGCAAGTCATTCGTCGCCCGCCAGGAGAAGCTGTGCCGGAGGCTGCTTTCTCAAGGTTTCTCCCCGGCGGAACTCGCGGCCATGACGATCGGGGATTTGCCCGATTCGGAAGAGACAGAGAAGTATGTATCCCGGCGGGCGGAGCTCGGGCTTGATAACGGTACGGAAGCGCCGCTCATAGTGGACCCGGACGGTAGAGCTATACCTGAGGACGCGGTGATCGCACACCTACGGCGCGCCAAGATGAACCGTCTTAGCATCGAAGGCAACGCCGGGTTCTGCAGGAGCGTCCTCGCCAGCCGTTACGGCCTATCCGACATGGAGGAGAAGGCATGAAAGCAGCCAGGCTCTACGCCTACGATGAGAAGATAAGCCCGGACAGCCTGAAGGTCGAGGAGGTACCGGAGCCCGAGGCGAAGGGTCCGCTAGACGTGGTGGTGCACATCGGCGGTGCCGGACTCTGCCGCACGGACCTGCACGTAATAGAGGGTCAGTGGGCACCCAAGACCGGCATCGAGCTACCCTACATCCTGGGCCATGAGAATGCTGGCTGGGTACACGAGGTCGGCTCGGCGGTGACGAGCGTCTCCGTCGGGGATGCCGTGATCGTGCATCCTCTGATCACCTGCGGCCTGTGCCGCCCCTGCCGCGCCGGGGATGACATGCACTGCGTAGCACAGGAGTTCCCCGGGATCACCACCGACGGCGGCTTCGCCGAGTTGCTGAAGACCAACGCCCGAGCCGTGGTGAAGCTGCCCGCCGGCGTGGAACCGGCCGACGTGGCCGCCCACGCCGACGCCGGGCTGACCGCCTACCACGCCGTCAAGAAGGCCCGTATGGAGCTGTTGCCGGGCACGAAGGCTGTCGTGATCGGGGCCGGAGGCCTCGGGCACATCGGCATCCAGTCGCTAAAGGCGCTGACGCCGGCCGAGATCATAGTCGTGGATCGCTCCGAAGAGGCTCTGCAGGCGGCAAAGAAGCTCGGCGCGGACCAGACCGTAGTCGCGGACGGCGGGCACGTGGACACGGTCCTGGAGATGACCGACGGCGCGGGCGCGGATGCGATCATAGACTTCGTCGGCGAGGGCGGGGCCACGACGGACGGCTTCGCCATGCTAGGGAGGGCCCGCAATCACTACGTTATAGGCTACGGCGAAAACATAAACGTCCCGACGATAGACCTGATCTCGACCGAGCGCAGCTTTATCGGGAACCTCGTCGGCACCTACAACGACCTGGCCGAGCTAATGACGCTCCAGGCCCAGGGCAAGGTCACGCTCCAGACCCACACCTATCAGCTCGACGGCGTATCCGACGCCATAGCCGACCTGGAAGGCGGCCGCATACCAGGAGGCCGCGGCATCCTGGTCCCGAGCGCGGCGTAGAGGAAGCATGGAAGGCCGGTAGCTACCGCCGGCAACCCGGGGAGGCGTACCGTCTCCCCTCTTTCTCCGTCTCCATAGCTCCGGTCTTACCACTGGAGGTGAACTGCTCCCCGCTACTTTCTCCAGGGCGCAGGAGTGTGTAGATTTCCTGCACCGGTGGTAAGGAGCGACTGTCACGGTCCTTATGTACGATAAGCGGCCGTTCCGAGTACGGCTCGCCCCGAGGAGGTAGCACGTGAAGGTTGGCTACAAGCTGATAGCGGAGGCGTACCCGCCACAGGAGATGGTACGTCAGGCGGTACGCGCCGAGGAGGCCGGCTTCGACTTCGTCGAGATCAGCGACCACTTCCACCCCTGGTTCGACAGCCAGAACCACTCCGGTTTCGTGTGGTCCATGCTGGCCGCGATGGCGATGCGCACCGAGCGCATAGAGCTGGCGACCGGCGTCACCTGTCCCTTTATCCGCTACCACCCGGCGATAATCGCGCAGGCCGCGGCCACGACGGCGTTGCTGGCGGAGGACCGTTTCACTCTGGGAGTCGGGTCCGGAGAGAGGCTGAACGAGCACGTGGTCGGGCAGGGCTGGCCCCCGGTAAGCACGCGGCACGAGATGTTCCGGGAGTCGCTCGAGATCATCCGCCTGTTGTGGAGCGGCGGCTACCATTCCTACGAAGGCAAGCACCTGACGCTCGAAGATGCGCGGGTCTTCGACCTGCCCGATATCCAGCCCCGGATCGCGGTTGCCACCGGCGGCCCCGCCTCGGCCCGGCTGGCCGCCGAGCTCGGGGACGCCATCTTCGTGACCGAGCCCAGGACCGACATAACGGACGCCTACTCCAGAGCCGGCGGAGACGGACCGCGTTACGCCGAAGTGCCACTGGCCTGGGCCCCGGATGAGGCCGAGGCCGCCCGCTCCGCCCGGGAGCTTTTCCGTTTCGGGCTTACCGGGTGGAAAGTGCAGGCGGAGCTGCCGAACCCGCCCAACTTCGAGGCGGCGACCGCGTTCATAACGGAGGACGACATGCGGGAGGTCTTCGGCTGTGGCCCGGACGCCTCCAAGCATCTGGCGGTGGCCCAGCAGTTCGTGGACGCGGGCTACGACCACCTCGCCCTGGTAAACGCCGGGCCGGATCCGGACGGGTTCTTCGACTTCTTCGAGAAGGAGCTAGCCGCTCCGATGAGGGAGCTTACCCCCTCTGTCTGAGACCGGCTGACCTCCCCACCCTCTTGCGAAAACACGGCTTCAAACCCTGGTGGTCCGCACGAGCTCGGCGCGGACCACCAGCCGCTGCCGGTAATCCGGCAGGGTGCAGGTCTGCAGGCTGACTATGTTACGGCCGTCTACCGGCTCCGTGACCGATAGCGCCCCGGGACCGACCACCTTCCTTTCGAAGACCCGGTAGAGATAGCGTCGCCCGCCGCCGCGGAGCACGACGTTGTCGCCATCCCGTAAAACGTTGAGGTCCCGGAAGACGAGGAAGCTACCCGTGCCGGGATACCCGAGACGGTGACCCGAGATGTACACGTTGGACTCGCGGGCCGAGGGGAGCCCCGTGCCCGCCAGACGTACGGGCCCCTTCTTGAGCGCGGCTTCGTTACCGGACTGGGCGGTGGCAACCGGCAGGCCGTCTACCCGTTCCATCTCCGGCACCGATAGCCGTAGCGGGCCGGTACGGCTATCGCCGGCTCCACCAGGAACGGGAACGCGCAGCTCAAGGACCGTAAACACCGCCCCGGAGACCAGGAGAGCTAGGCCGCAGAGGATGAAGATGCCGCGCCATCCGGACACAAGCCGGCGGCCTTTCCTCGATCCCACGCTGGTCCAGTGTCCGAATCGTTCGATAAGTCTGGTATTCACGGACCGGATGATAACCGGGTTGGCCTACTACGAGCGAGCGTGCGGTTCGCGATGTTAATCTCCAGCTCTTTCTCTAACTCTCCCCTTCTATGCAATCTCGTGCCGGAGGCGATTTATCACAGCCCGCAGCCAGTCCCGATCCGCCCGGTTCAAGGCCAGCAGGTGCTCTATGGCGAGGGGCGGTCCGAGTGATCCGGGATACTCAGGGGCCTTCTCTAGTTCTGCTATCTGCCGCTCCCTGTCATCGAGCCTCTTTTCGAGGTACCCGGCTACCTCTTCTTTGGGCAGCTCGTCCAAGAACATGAGCCCCACGTCTCCGCTCATCAGGATACGGTCCGCGCCGGAGAGGTTCTCTCGTAACAGCCCGACGAACGCCTCTCGGCCCTCCGGCGTCACCTCGTAGACCTTGCGCGGCGGGCGGTTTCCCTGCTGCTCGGTCTCCGAGCGGACGTAACCGCCTCCCTCGAGGCGATCCAGGACGGCATAAGCGGTCGCCTTCTTCATCTGCGTCAGGTTACTCAAGTTCTTCTGGATGAACTCGTGGATCTGATAGCCATGCTGCCTCTGCTCCCTTACCAACCCCAGTATCAACAAATGCCGCTCGTCCATTCCGCCTCCAACCTCCGATGTTAATAATCTCACCTATTATAGTTATATTTATACTAGTCATGTTTGACTAATAAGCTCCGCGCGCTATTATGGTCATAGCTGACTAGTCAGAGTTTACTACAAGGGTTGCGGACGTTCTCCGTGGATGAGAGAGGAGGCCTAGATGGCTAACAGAACCAACACTGGCAGGGTGCTCCCGCTGCTGTTTTTCGGGGTTTTAATGGGGGCTCTGGACATAGCTATCGTCGGGCCGGCGCTCCCGGCTATAGGGCAGTCGTTCGGGGTGAGTGCGAAGGGACTTCAGTGGGTGTTCACGATCTACGTGCTTTTCAACGTGGTCGGGGTGCCGTTGATGGCGAAGCTGGCGGACAGAATTGGCCGGCGGGCGGTTTACGTCGGGGACGTGCTTTTGTTCGGTGTGGGGTCCATCGTGGTCGCCTCCGCGCCTTCTTTCTGGGTGCTGCTCGCCGGACGGGCGATGCAGGGCTTCGGGGCCGGGGGATCTTCCCGGTCGCGACAGCGATCGTCGGGGACGTGTTCCCGGCCGAGAGGCAGGGCCGGGCGCTCGGGCTGCTGGGCTCGGTCTTCGGGATCGCCTTTCTGATAGGTCCTATTGTCGGAGGAGCGCTCTTGCTGGCGAGCTGGCACTGGCTGTTCATAATCAACGTGCCGATAGCCGCGATCCTGGCGGCGTTCGCGCTCCGGCTGCTGCGCGACGATGGACCGGAGCAGAAGAGCCCGTTCGACTTCGCCGGTATGGGGGCCTTGGCCGTGCTACTGGGCGCCGTGGCGCTCGGCCTGAGCGAGATAGACGCCGACAGCTTCTTCGAGAGCCTCGCCTCCGTAGAGGTCTGGCTGCCGCTGCTCGTGGCTCTGGCGCTCGCCCCGGTCTTCTGGCGCGTCGAGCGCGGCGCGGGAGACCCCGTCGTGCGCGTGGGGCTGCTCGGCTCGAAGCAGGTCGTCGTCGCCTCCGCCCTGGCCATAGGGGCCGGGCTCGGCGAGGCCGGGGTGGTGTTCTTCCCCTCGATGGCGCAGTCGGCCTTCGAGGTCTCCCACTCGACCGCGAGCTTCATGCTACTGTCGGTGGTGGTCGCCCTCGGGGTGGGCTCCCCCGTGGTCGGGACCCTGCTGGACCGGCTCGGTTCGAGGCCCGTGGTCTTCGCGAGCGCGGCGCTTCTAACGGCCGGAATGGCGGGCGCGGGATTCTTCGCGACGAACCTTACGGGCTACTTCGCCTCCTCCGTGCTGGTCGGTCTCGGGCTCGCCGGCGTGCTCGGCGCTCCCCTGCGCTACATCCTGCTCGGCGAGGCCGGAACCTCGGAGAAGACTAGCGCCCAGGGGATACTCACCGTCTTTACCAGCACCGGCCAGCTCTCCGGCGGGGCGGTAATAGGCGCGGTCGCGGCCTCGATCGGAGGCGGGGTCGCGGGCTTTCAGGCCGCGTTCCTGGTGCTTGCGGTGGTGGCCCTGATCCTGACCCTGCTCTCCACGAGGCTCAAGGGCCACAAAGAAGAGCTCGCGACCACCCAGCACTAGAAGAGGAAAGGAGGAATGGCGAAGAAGTAGCTATACCGCATAGAAGCAAGAGCCGAGAAAGTCCAATCCACGAAAGGAAAAGAGCACCATGCTGGGATTCGCCATAGTCACGATCACCATCGCGTTGATTCTCTACACCATCGGAGTGTGGTCGGAGCGCCTGGGAGGACGCCTTAGGGGGTGGCACCTGATCTTCTTCTACGGCGGGCTCATCTTCGACGCCATCGGCACCAACCGCATGAGCGAGATCGCGGGCGGCTTCGAGCCGAGCCTGCACGGTTTTACCGGCCTCGTTGCGCTGATCCTCATGTTCGTGCACGCCGTATGGGCGACGGTGACGCTCTGGCGCGGGCATGAGAGCACGCTGGAGGGCTTCCACCGTTTCAGCGTCATCGTGTGGGTGATCTGGCTGATCCCCTACACTCTCGGGGCGCTCCTCAACACCGGCCTGGTTGGCTAAACCCGCAGGCTGCCTACATGGGCACGGAGCACCGCAGCACGTTCCGTGCCCTCATAGAACGAGCCAGCTTTGAATTTACCCGCAGTATCCAGAGTCGGAGAAATCCTCCCGCAAAGGTGCGCAGTCCACCCCGATTTTAGCGATGCTCGCCGCGGGACTCGAGGGCCAGAGCGAGGCTCCGGGCGGCGCTGATTCGCTACCGCCGGACTCGGAGTCAGCCCGGGCTCAGAACTCGGTCGCTGCGTACTTCGATATGAGGCGGCGCGAGCTTAACGAGCTTAACGTCGTGAACCACGCTAGCCCGTAACACGCCGGACTGTGCGGGTTCTGGTAAAGCTAGTCCGCGAGGCCTGGAATCCCCCGGACGCCGGTGGAGGATCTTACGGCGTCCAGTATCGCTGCCTGCATCGCCCATGCGGCCCAGGCTCCGACCACGTCCGTCGCGGCCTCGCGTCCGCTCTCACAGGCGACAGAGGCGGTGAAGACGGCGTCCCCGTCAACGCTGGTGTGGACCGGCCACACGGCGCGGGCGAGCCCGTCGTGGGCCATGCGGGCGACCTTGGTGGTATCGGTCTTGTCCAGCCGGGCGTCGGTGACGATTATGCCGAGCGTCGTGTTCTCGCCCCGGCTCCCGCCCGGCGCGGCCCTTTCCAGCAGAGACACCGTGTCGCCGGGCGTACCGTCTTTCAGTCGCGGCCCGGCTATTATCCCATCGGAGTCCCGCACGTCTCCGAAGGCGTTGACGACGGCGAGGGCGGCGACGGTCGCTCCGCCTTCCAGTACGGCGGAAGCCTCGCCGACGCCGCCCTTCATGGCCCGCTCAAGGCCCAGGACCTTGCCGACGGTCGCCCCGGTACCCACCCCGACGCTGCCGCGATCCAGCTTTTCGCTACGGGCCGATAGGGCGGCCTCGTAGCCCATTGCCGCATCCGGCCTCGCGGCGGCAGAGCCGACCATGAGGTCGAAGATCACGGCGGCCGACACGAGCGGTATGCGGGCGACGCCGAGATCCAGGCCCCGCCCCTGCTGCTCCAGCAGGCGCGTTACCCCGTCGGCGGCTGCGAGGCCGAAGGCGCTGCCGCCTGTCAGGAGGAGCGCGTGGGTGTCACGGACGCTGGCGGTCGGGGCCAGGCGGTCGGTCTCCCGGGTGCCGGGCGCAGAGCCCCGCACGTCCACCCCGACCACAGCGGGGGCGTCGAACAGGACCGCGGTGCAGCCGGTCAGGCCCTCCCGGTCATCGGCGTGACCGGCCCGGACGCCGGGGACGTCGCAGATACCGTCGAGCGGGCCCCGGCGTGGCTTTGCGGCCACGACTATCCTCTCTCCACGTGTCGAGGCCCGAGTATGCGGCGTCTGGCCCGCGAGAGGGCCTCTCCAAGCACGGCTTCCGGCGAGACGTTGTACGTTAGCGCGGCCTTCTCGTCCGTGGCCTCGGAGGCCGCCCCGGCCCAGTCGGCGCCCGGATACCGGCTGGCGAGTTCTCCAAGCTCGTCCGAGCGGTCAGTGTTCGCTGCGATCTCCGGGGCTCCGGCCGAGATCACGGCCGCGTCCCGGTACAGGAGGGCGAGGAGATCCAGCGCCTCCCTCACGGCCCCGTCCCGGGCGGCGCGTCCGGCGCGCTTGGCGGCGTCTTTGGCTCGGCGGTCGGGCTCCTCTGTCTCTCCGAGGTACGCGGACCCCCGCCTCTCCCCGACGGCCTCGGCCCGCTCCACGATCCGTGACGCGCCCTCGTGGCGGCTCTCGAAGTCTGCGCCGAAGTCTAGCCCGGCCCCGATCACGGCCTCTCTGAGATCCCGCAGCCCGTCCCCGGAGCCGTAGCGCAACGCGAGCCCGACGCTCCCTCGTCCGAGCGAGGCGGCGAGCCGGGCGTCGGCGTCCGGCACCCCGCGGCTGGAGAGAAAACCCGCAAGCTCTTCCTCCGGTACCGGATTGAAGCGTACGGGCCGGGAGCGAGAGACGACGGTCGGCAGGACGCCCTCCAGGGAGGCCGCCACGAGCACGAACACCGTCCCGGCCTCGGGCGACTCCAGAGTCTTCAAGAGGGCGTTGGCGGCCTGCACGTTCAGGGTGTCGGCCCGCAGTATGAACACGCGGCGTGCCCCCTCGAAGGGCCGCCCGGAGGCGAGCCTCACGACCTCCCTCACCTGGCCGATGGTGGTGAACGCGCCGTCCGGCTCCACCTCGTACAGGTCGGGGTGCAGGCCCCGCCGCGCGCGATCTTCGGCTTGCTCGTCTCCGCCCGCCACGAGCGCAGCCCCGAAGAGCCGGGCGACGGTCTGCTTTCCTACACCGGGTGGGCCGTGGAACAGGTAGGCGTGCGAGGGGCCGGAGGCGAGATCACGCTCCAGCGAGCCCAGGGCTCCGGTGTTGCCCAGAATTCCGGTGAAGATCTGGCCTGTCGTATCTGCCACGTCTACCGTATCTAACGTATCCGCCATGTTCTCCATCCGGGTCTTATCCAAGGTTACCTGCGGTTATCTGCGGTTATCTGCGTCGGACGAGTGTAACGAGGGCCGCGCCCAGGGCGACGCCGAGCCCGAGACCGATGCCGATCCCGAGCGCGGTGCTCTCCAGGGTAGCTCCCATCAGCACCCCGAGACCGGACCCCGCCAGGACTCCCGCCCCCACGCCGGCTCCCTCGCGCTTCTTGCGGTCCATTCCGCCTCCCCTACCCTTCGCGGCTAACCGGGGTGAGTATAGAGCAGATCGCGCACCTCCCGCAGCATGGCCTCAGCTAGCTCCCCGGGGGGGCTCGTCGCGTCGAGCCTCACCATCCGCTCCGTCTCTTTCTGCGCGAGCTCCTCGAAGCACTCCTCCGCCCGCCCCATGAAGCCCGCTCCGGCCCGCTCTATCCGGTCAAGCGAGGCCCCGCTCTCCCACGCCCGGCGCTCCCTCTCCGCAGCGTCCAGAGCCAGATAGAATGTCCGGTCTGGCACGAGACCGTCCACCGCCCACCCGTTGAGCCAGCGTACCGTGTCTACGCCCAGCCCCCGCCCGGCGCCCTGGTAGGCGAGGCTGGAGTCCAGGTAACGCTCGCACACCACGACCGCACCCTCCGCCAGCGCCGGACGCAGGCCGTTACGGACGTGATCCGCCCGGGCGGCGGCGTACAGGTAGGCCTCGGTCCAGGCGTCCACCTCGAGCTCGGGGTCGAGCAGAACCTCCCGGATGCGCTCGGCGGCCGGGGTGCCGCCCGGCTCCCGGGTAAACATCGTCTGCCCGAGAGCCGGCGTCTCTGAGAACCTCTGGCGCAGGAGCCGCACCAGAGTGCTCTTGCCGGAGAAGTCGAGGCCCTCGATGGTCACGAAGACGCCGTTTTCTCGAACTCCCGGGACCAGCTCTCCCCTGTGTCCTAGGCCACGGCCCGGCCGCCGGAGCCCCGGCCCGAGCCGCGCCTGGACGCCTCCACGTGCGCCTCGAAGAGAGCCCGCTGGGAGGCACCATACTCGGACGAGCCGCGCATGGCCTCGGCGTGCCACTGCACCCCGAGCAGCCAGCGCCGGGAGAAGTCCCGGCTCTCCAGGGCCTCGATCAGACCGTCCTCCGAACGTCCGACAACCGAGAGCCCGGCGGCCACGCTCTTTACCGCTTGATGGTGGTACGAGTTGACCTCCATGTGCTCCGTGCCGGAGAACTCGGCGATCCGGGAGCCCGGGGCCACCTCGACGCCGTGGCGCGGCACCCACTTGGGATCGGTCTGGCGGTGATCCACCCCGCGCTCGCCGAACTGCGCGGGCACGTCCTGATACAGCGTGCCGCCGAGGGCGACGTTCATCAGCTGCATGCCGCGGCAGATGCCGAACACCGGAAGCCCGGCCTCCAGCGCCGCGGAGAGAATCTCGAACTCGAAGGCGTCCCGCTCGGGGATAATCTGCGCGAGAGCGGAGTGCGGCTCCTCGCTATACGCCCGGGGATGCAGGTCGGTCCCGCCACTGAGCAGGAGCCCGTCCAGGCCGCGCACCATCGCCCCGGCTGCCCCCCGGGGATCGCCGGCGAGCGGCGGCAGCACCACCGGCACACCACCGGCCTGCTCCACCCCGCTCACGTAGTCCAGGTCCGCGCGCACGAACTCCCCCAGTGGGCGAGTCGCGCTCGTCTCCGTATCCTCTTTCAAGGTTGCCGTTACACCAATTACGGGACCCAAAGTCTGCTACTCTCCTATATGCTCACGGAACATAGTGGAATATGCTACCGCAAATCGGCGGCCGATTCCAAGCGGCCGTCACATGACTGCCATACGTAGTGTGCACGGGCCGCTCCCAGAATCATGGGTAGGCGGCCCGTGCACGTAGAGAGCCGGGCCTAGGTGGTAGAGCCCTCCAGCTCCTTCTCGCGGGCCTGCCCGTTGCCGGAGGAGCCGTCCTCCGTCACGCCGTCGCCGGACTTGGCATCCTCGCCGTCGTTGTTTTTAGACCCGGCCTCCTTGCGGGCGCGGGCTTTCTCGCGCTCCTCCTGCTTTTTGGGGCAGGACATGTCGATGCACGTGATCCAGGGCCGGCGCCCGCCGACGACCTTGATCTCGGGAGAGCCGCACGCCTCGCACAGGGTGCCCAGGGGTATGATCTCACCCCGCGGCGGCAGCGAGTAGGTCTGGTCGCAGTCGGGATAACCCTCGCAGCCGGCGAACCGCTTGCCGCTCTTCTTGGCGCGGCGCACGGTCAGGTTCAAGCCGCACTTCTTGCACGGCCCGAGCACCGAGTCCTCCCGGATACCGGCGCGCACCACGTCGGCGAACTCGTCCTGCACGCTTTCCAGCTCGCCATAGACCTTGCGCAGGACCTCCTTGGACCGGTCCACCACGGCTTCCTTACTCGTCTCGCCCTCGGAGATGCTGTCCATGCTCGCCTCTAGCTCGGAGGTCATCTCGTGTGTGGCGATCTCGGAGGCAAAGTCCGTGAGGGCCTTGGCGACCGCGATGCCGGTCTCCGTCGGTATCAGGGGATCGGCGTGGACGTAGCCCCGGTCGTAGAGGTTCTGGATGATGTTCGGGCGCGTCGCCTTCGTGCCGAGCCCGAGGTCCTCCATGACCTGTATGAGGCGACCCTGTCCGTAGCGTCCCGGCGGCTGGGTCTCCTTACCGATGACCTCGGCGCTGTTGACCCGCAGCTCTTGACCCTCGGAGAGGCTCGGGAGCTCCTCGTCGGCCCGGCGGCTATAGGGGTACACCCCGAGCCAGCCTTCCTCGGTGACGACCGTGCCGCCGGTGGTCAGCGTCTCGCCACCGGAGTCGAAGTTGAGCGTGGTGCGCAGCGTCTTTGCCGGGGCGGAGAGGGTGGCCAGAAAGCGCCGCACGACGAGCTGATAGATCTTCCACTGATCGTCGCGCAGCGCCTTCTTGGAAGCGTAGCCGGTCGGATAGATCGGGGGGTGGTCAGTCGTCTCCTTCTTGCCCCGCGTCGGTGAGAGCTTCTCCTTCTTGAGTAGCCCTTCGGCGTAGGAGCCTGCGCCCTCGACCTTCTTGAGGTAGCCGAGCGTCTCCCGCAGATCCAGCGAACGCGGGTACACGGTGTTGTCGGTCCGCGGGTAGGAGATGTAGCCGTCGGTGTACAGATCCTCGGCTATGCGCGAGGCCCGCGAGGGCGAGAAACCGAGGTTCGCCGCCGCCGAGAGAAACACCGTCGTGCTAAAGGGTGTCGGCGGCTTGCGCTGGGCCTCTTTCTGCTTGACCTCGGTGACGGTGGTGGCGTCCGTGATGTTGCCATGCGCGGTCCGGGCCGACTCCTCATCGTCGAAGCGCTCGGTCTGGTGGCGCACGGGGAAGTCCTGCGCGCCGTCGGATAGCTCGGCGTGCAGCTCCCAGTACGGCACGGGCACGAACGCCCGGCGCTCCCGCTCGCGGTCGGCTATGAGCGCCAAGGTTGGCGACTGCACTCGGCCCACGGAGAGGAACGCGCTACCGTAGCGTTTGGTTGCGCGGGAGACCCAGCGGGTCAGGGTAGCGCCCCAGATCAGGTCTATATCCTGCCGCGCCTCCCCGGCGGCGGCCAGGTCGTGCGAGACCTCCACAAGCTCGTCGAAGGCCCGGTTGACCTCCGGCCCGGTAAGCGCCGAGAACCTGGCCCGCCGGACGTGATCCTCTAGCTCCGGCTTGGCCTCCAGGACCAGCGAGAGCGCCTCCACACCGATGAGCTCGCCCTCGCGGTCGAAGTCGGTGGCCACGATCACGCTATCCGCCTTCTTCGAGAGCGAGCGGATGGCCTCGGCCACCCCCTTCTCGGAGACGGACTTGTGGATCTCGGCGTCTATGAGCGCGGAGGGCTCGACCTTCTGCCAGTTGGAGTACTCCTCCGGGTACTCGGGGTTCAGGACGTGGCCCTTGAGCCCGACGGACATGGCATCCTCGCCGTTCCAGGTGAAGCTGTGGTGGGGCACGCTACGATGCTTGCCGTCCTTCACCGGACCATCCGCGAGGAACTGGGAGATCTTCTTCGCCGCGTTTGCTTTCTCGGAGATAATTAATAGCATGTGCAGAGTTTATAACACGATGGTCAAACAGCGAAACCGGCGGGCCACCCGTATCGGAACGGCTTGAGACCCGGATCACACCACCCTTATCCTAACCCTGGGCAACCTCGGCCTCGGCGGACTCCACGGACTCGGTGGGCTCCCCTATCATGCGCCGCACCAGGAGCAGACCAAACAGCCCGAGCAGGGTGGCGAACCACAGCGTGGCGATGCGGATAACGAGCGTGAGCGCGACCGCGATCCCCCCGGCGAGCCCGGCCACGGTGCCGAACATCCCGGCCAGACCGGCCTCCGCGACCCCGATGCCGCCGGGCACGAAGCTCAGGGCCCCGGCGAGCGAGCTAACCGCGAAGATGAACACGACCACCAGGAAAGGCTGTCCGGCCCCGACGCCGACGGCGCAGAGGTAGACCGCCAAACACTCGAGGCCCCACGACGCAAACGAGATCACGGTCCCCACTATCATGGGCCGCGCCCCGAGCAGCGTGTTGGACGCGCCGTGGAAGTCTCCGACGTGCGGGGCCAGCTTGTCGAGCACCGGCAGTCGGGACATGACACGCTCGGCCAGCACCGAGAGCCGCTTGGAGCGCAGCACCGCGATGCCGAGCACGGTCATGCCCAGAAACAGCAGCAGCAGACCTGGACCATAGTTGAAAGCGAGCACCCCGAGCATACCCCAAAGGACCATCCCGGTCCCGTCCGTCGCCCGCTCGGCGACCACCGCCGGGGCCGTTCGAGCCACCGGATCTCCTGAGACCTGCTTCACGAAAAGGCTCTTTAGCACCTCCCCGAGCTTGCCGGGTGAGATCGCCATGGAGAGCCCGGCGGTGAAGATGGCCGCGTTTATGCCGGTGGGCAGCGAGATGCCGAGCACCTTCAGGTAGTAGACCCAGCGGAAGAAGCGCCCCACGTAGGAGAGCGCCACGAGGCCCAGGATCACCGGCACCAGGGACCACCGGAAGCCGTCGAGCGCGGCGCGCAGGTCACCGAACCCCGAGATTATGAAAAGGACGAGGTACACCGCGACCGCGAGGACGATGGCGAGCAACAGGTTGCGTTTCAGGCGCTCCAGCAAGCCCGGCTCCTCCTAGGCGGTGTAGATGACGCTCATCACGACGGCCAGCCACAGCAGCAGCGTCACCTGCAGGGGCCGGTCCTGGAGGAGCAGGGTGTCCGGGTTGCCGCCGCCGTCCCGGTGCACGAGCAGCATGTACCGGAACACGCCGTAGATCACGAACGGGATGCTCGCCATCATGAAGCGGTCCTCGTACTCGAAGAACGTGTACATCGAGTACGCGATGATCGTGGCCGAGAGCATGATGTTCATCATCTCGTCCAGCACCGGCACCGAGTAGTCCTTGAGGTTCCGCCGGTGGCCGGATGCCCCTTCTCCCAGGCTCGCGAGTTCGTGACGGCGTTTGGAGAACCCGAGAAAGAGTGTGAGTAGGCCGGTGCACACGATCAACCACGGCGACAGCGCCGTGCCGACCGCGGCGACCCCAGCCAGCGCCCGCAGCACGAACCCGGCGGAGATGCTCATCACGTCCAGGATACTCAGGTGCTTGAGGACGGTGGTGTAGAGCGCCTGCAGAGCTATGTACGCCGCCCCGGCGAGCCCGACCCCGACGTCGAGCGCGAACCCCGCGAGGAGCCCGCCCACGGCGAGTAGCGCGGCGAAGATCACCGCGCTCCTCACCGGGATCTCGCCGCTGGCGACCGGACGCGACTGCTTCTCGGGGTGCTTACGATCCTCATCCACGTCGAGCACGTCGTTGGCGGCGTAGACCGCACCCGAAAGAGCGCAGAATACCGCAAAGGCGAGCAGCGCCTTCAGGATGGAGCCCAGGACCAGGGCCTCACCAGAGAACACGAGACCGGCCAGCACGAACCCGTTCTTGGTCCACTGGCGCGGCCTTACAAGCTTTATATAGGCTCCCGGCCCCGCGAAATTACTAGATTCCATGAGAGCGGTTTCTACCACAAACCACCCCCGAAATCTCTAGCCCGGGCCCGCCTGTTGCATAATCGTCCGCATGAGAGGAAGAGAGGCTCGTGGCAAAGACTCTCGGGGGCCAGCGTCAGCTAGCCCGGCGGAACGGGAGGTCGTCGAGAGCCGGACCATCGCGGGTATCTCCCGCGAGAGCCTTTTCAGGCGGCTCTCGGATGTGGAGCGTTTCCCGGAGTGGGGTTACGGGCTAAGAAGCGTGAGGCTGCGCCCCGCACCTCCTCCACCCTCCACACACTCTGGACCCACCATCCACAATGGCCTGCGAACTGGAGACCAGATCGAGTTCGGACTGCGCGCCGCCGGTATGGAGCACCACGTAACGAGCCTCGTCACCCGGATCGAGCCTCCCAGGCTCATAGAGTGGCGCTACCTCTCCGGAGCCAGCGGATATGGAGGCTGGCTACTGGAAGACGTGTCCGGGGAAGCCGGTCTCACGGCACGCATGACGCTCTCCACCGACTACTCGGTGGAGCCGCCGTGGCTGGACAGGCTTGCCCACCGACCGTTCTTCCGGGGGCTCATATCCGACCTTATGGGGCGTTCGCTGCGGCGTCTCGCGGAAGGTCTGGAGCGCGAGTTCTAGACCCCGCTAGAGATCGTCGTCGTCCCTGTCGCGGTAACCATTCTCGTCCGGGTCGTTGCCGAAGTCCGGCGCCACCCTCGTCGAGCTCGGGTTCACGTACCGGGCGATAACGATGCTGACCTCGTACAGCCCGATCAGGGGCACTGCCATCAGGATCATGCTCATGGGATCCGCAGGCGTAAGCATCGCGGCGAGCACCGCGTTCACCACGATGGCGTGGCGGCGGTACTTCCTGAGCATCGGCGCGTCTATGAGGCCCAGCCTCGCCCCTATGTAGGTCGCCGCCGGCAGCTCGAAGGAGATGCCGAACGCCAACATGAAGCGCGTCACGAACGACAGGTAAGCCTGACCCTGGATAAACGTCTCGTAACGCGGGCCGCCGAAGGTGAGCAGGAAGTTCAGCGCGAAGGGCAGCACCACGAAGTAGGCAAAGACCATCCCGGCCAGAAACAGCGATGAGGAAAGGGCTATGAGGATGTAGGTAAACACCTTGCCCATGTCCCCGACCGCCGGGGCCACGAAGGCCCAGAGCTGGTAGATCAGGACCGGAACGGTAAACACGAACGCGGCGTAGATCACCAGCTTCACGTCCGTGAAGAACGCCTCGGTGACGCCCGTGATGATGAGGTCTCCCCCGGCTCCGGGGTTCAAAAGATCCCGCGACACCGCGGGCTCGACCAGGAAGTTGAAGAGCTGGGGTCTGAATACAGCCGCCACCACGGTGGCGACGACGAGGGCGAGGAGTATCTTGAAGAGCCTGGAGCGGAGCTCGTCCAGGTGCTCTATGATCGTCATCCGCGCCTCATAGCGCGCGCGTTCCTCCGCCTGCGGCGGGCTCAGGCGATTCGCCATCTAGGGTTTTAGCTTCTCTGCTCGGTCTTGCTGGCTCCGCTGGTCTCGTCGGAGGACTCGCTCGAGGAACCGTTAGAGGAGTCGTGCCCGGAGCGCGCGTCCTGGCCGCCGTCGGAGCTACCGGAGGCCGGGGCGTTGGCGGTCTCACTGTCCACCCGGCTCTCGTCGCCGTCCGAGCTCTTGTCGTCCTCCAGCTCGCCCGAGGCTCCCTGACGGAACTCGCGCATACCGGTCCCGAGCCCCTTGGCGAGCTCCGGGATCTTCTTCGCCCCGAAGAGCAGTAAGACTATTACCAGAACTATTATTAGCTGTGTTGGTCCTGGGGTCACCTTTTCTCCCTTCCTCTTAGCCGTCCTGGCTCGTGTTCCCGCTATCGTATCTACGGAATTATATAGCTTTACGGTACAGAAGGCGCGCTGGATTACCCGCCGGAGCCTCCTCCGCCCGAAGTTCCGCCTCCGGGACCGCCGGAGCCACCCTCGTCCAGCAGGCTCTGTATCCTGTCCTCGACCTGTCCGGCCTGCTCGCTATCTGGCTCGAGGTCGAGGTAGCCATTGTAGTACTGGATGGCCTCGCCGGGGTCCCCGGCCTGGTCGTAGGCGGAGCCCGCCTGCAGGAAGGCGTCGGCGTCCTCGGAGTCGCGCTCGGTGGCGGCGGCAAAGGCGTCCCCGGCCTTCCGAAAGGACTCGTCCCTCTCCCCCTCTGGCTGGGCCTGGGCCTGCTGCACCCGCGCCTGTCCCAGCAGCAGTGGTATGTCGGCGTTGTCGGGGGCGCGGTCCATGCCG
Source organism: Rubrobacter aplysinae (assembly GCF_001029505.1). NCBI lineage: Bacteria > Bacillati > Actinomycetota > Rubrobacteria > Rubrobacterales > Rubrobacteraceae > Rubrobacter > Rubrobacter aplysinae. Next base: position 173,383 of record NZ_LEKH01000005.1, read on the forward strand.
TCCTCCAGGAGGGAGATACCCTTGCTGGACTGGCCGTCGCTGAGGTAGAGGGTGGCTAGGTCCGTGATCGCCTCCGGGTCCTCCGGGTTGTCTTCGAGGGTCTGCTCGGCCTCCTGTATCTGGGGGCCGAGGTCCTGGGACTGCTGTTGCTGACCCTGATCCTGCCCGCCGAACACCTCTAGCAGGTTGTAGCTGCCGGTGGCCGTGAAGCCTATGATCACGGATGAGAACAGGAACCCCACCGCGAGCACTATCGCGACGAGGCGGGTCCAGAAGCTCAACCTGTTGCGGTCCATCATCATGGTTGCGGCTGGATCTCCTCTGGAATACTAACGGTGCTAACGTCTTATCGAGCTGCACTCCGGCGTCCCGCTTCTCGGCGAGAGCCCGGCACCCCGATTGTATATCAGCCTCCGGCGTGCCACAGGTGGAGGCTGACTATAGCGTATCTCAGCCCGCTATGGCCTCGAAGGCGCGGCGGGCGTTGTAGGTGACCTCCTCCTCGTCGAGGGTCAGGCACTCTCCGTTGCGCATCAGGGGCTCGCCCTGCACGTACACGTCGCGCACGTCGCTGCCGAAGGCCGAGTACACCACGTTGGAGATCACGTCGTGTACGGGCTGCAGGTGCGCGGCGTCCAGGTCTATGGTTATGAAGTCCGCGCTCTTGCCGGCTTCGAGCGTGCCCGTGGTCTCGCCGAGGAAGGCGCACTCCGCGCCGTAGGAGGTACCCATCCTGAGGGCGGTCTCGGCGGGGACGGCGAGCGGGTCCTGGAGGGCGCCCTTGTGGATCAGGGCAGCTAGCCGGATCTCCTCCAGCATGTCCAGGTTGTTGTTGCTGGCCGCGCCGTCGGTGCCGAGCGAGGGCCTCATCCCGCGCCGGAGCATCTCCGGCACCGGGGCGACGCCGCTGCCGAGCTTGAGGTTGCTGCCGGGGTTGTGGGCCACCTTCACGTCGTGGCTCGCCAGGGTCTGTAGCTCTTCTTCGGTGAGGTGGACGGCGTGGGCGACGAGCGCGGGGCCGTCGAACACCCCGAGGCGGCGCAGGTGCTCGACCGGTCGCACGCCGTACTCCTCTACGTTTTGCTGTATCTCGGCCTCGGTCTCGGACATGTGGGTGTGGATCGGCAGCCCGAGGTCGCGGGCGCTCTCGACGAACCTCTCTATAAAGTCCGGCGGGCACGTGTACGGCGCATGCGGGCCCATCATCGCGGTTATGCGCCCTCCCGCCTGACCGTGCCAGTTCTCCGCGAAGGATATGGCTTCCCGGAGCTTGGCGTCCCGCTCATCCTCGGGGCCGAGCCCTATGGCTCCCCGGCACAGGCCCGCGCGCAGGCCGGACTCCTCGACCACGCCGGCAACGTGATCCATGTGGTCGTACATGTCCACGAAGCAGGTGGTTCCGCCCTTGATCATCTCCAGAGCCGCCAGAGCCGCGCCCCACCTGCCCTGCTCGGGACCGTACCTGCCCTCCATCGGCCACATCTTCTCCTCCAGCCAGGTCTTTAGCGGTAGATCGTCGCCGTAGCCCCGCAACAGGGACATCGCGGCGTGACCGTGGGTGTTGACGAGACCCGGCAGGAGCGCCTTGCCGCCGAGGTCCACCACCTCGTCATACGAGCTCGTGTCCTGCGGGGTGTCTCCGACGTGGGAGATGAGACCGTTCTCCACGGCGAGCGAGCCACCGGATACGGGCCCTGACGAGCCCTCCGCCATCGTCAGAACAACCGCGTTCGTAAAGAGACGTTTCAACCTGTGCTCCCTCGCAGTACGGATACATGGATAAGCAACTTCAAGCAATTCTGGGTCGGCGACCCGGCGAAAAAGGTTAGCATAATCAATCCCGGTACTCCCGGAAGCGCGGCGGTATCGGGCGAAGGTACCGGCCCAACCGGGCTCAGGTGTCGCGGCCCACTACCTCGCGCGCGATGGCTTCGAGGATAATCCTCTCCTCCGTCTCCGGGAGGAGCGTAAGGTCTTCGAGGGCGGCCTCGACCTCGCCACGGGCCCAGGCCTCGGTCTTGGAGACGGCGTCGGTGGCGAGCACCGCGTCTATCCCGGCCTCCAGCAGCTCGGGAGAGGGCTCGGGCTCGGCCAGGACGCGGCGTATTAGCCCGGCGTCGCCTTCGCGCAGGGCGAAGATTACGGGCAGCGTCACGGTGCCCTCGGCGAGATCGCCGCCGACGCCCTTGCCGGTTACGCCGGGCACTCCAGCGAAGTCCATCACGTCGTCCGACATCTGAAAGGCGACACCGAGGGCCTGTCCGTAGTTGGAGAGCGCGTCTACCTGCGGCAGCGAGAGCCCGCCAAGGGAGCCTCCGGCGACGCAGGCCGCCTTGAACAGGCCCGCGGTCTTCATGCGGATGTGATTCAGATACACCTCGACCTCCACCTCGGAGCCAGTCGAGCGGTACTGTTCGAGCTCCCCGGTCGCCAGCGCCTCCGAGGCTTCGGCAAAGGCCCGGATCAGGCGCGGGTCGCCTATGGCAGCGAGGTCCGAGAATGCCTCGGCGAACAGGTAGTCTCCTGCGGCGACCGCCTTCTCCCGGCCGTACGTGGCCACGGTGGTGGCCCGTCCGCGCCGGCTCTCTGCCCGGTCTACTATGTCGTCGTGGATCAGGGTCGCCGTGTGCAGAACCTCCACGGCGGTCGAGGCGCCGAGCACGGCGTCGCGGTCGGCCCCGCCCAGGGCGGAGCTAAGTATCAACAGCAGCGGCCGCAGACGCTTGCCTCCGGCGGTAAGCGCCTCCAGCGTCGGGGTTACGAGATTCTCGGGAGCCCGGCGCGAGACCTCGACCAGCGAGCCTTCGACTTCACGCAGGAGCCGGACCGCGTCGGGCGGCAGCGTCTCCTTGAGCTCCCCGGCGCGCCGGGCCACGCTGCGGCCATCGCCACTCTCGTACCGTCCGCGGTCCCGATCTCCGCTATTCAACTCCCGGCCCACGCGCTCCTCTCGACCCTTTCGTCCCGCTATGTAGCGTGATGATGCCGCCCGCGAGCCTCCGCCACTGTATGTTCCGTAACCCATTACGCTCCATTATTCCAGCTAAATCCTCGGGTGCTACGAACTCTTTCACGCTCGTCGGCAGGTAGGAGTACGCCCAGGAGTCCCCGGAGACCTTTGCCCCGAGCCAGGGCACCACGCGATCGAACCACAACCCGTAGAAGAGCGCCGGCACCCGCCCGGACGGGCGGGCTATCTCCAGACACACGACCCGGCCGCCGGGCCTGACCGCCCGCGACATCTCCCTGAACAGGGCGTCGAGGTTCGGGATGTTGCGTGCTCCGTAGGCTATGGTGGCGGCGTCGAAGGCCCCGCTCTCCGCGCCGGGCACGTCGTTTAGTACACCGTCCAGGTTGGTGGCGTCCCCCACCCGGTACTCGACGTTGGAGAGCGGTCTGCGACGGGCGGCGGCGAGCATCTCGCGGGAGAAATCCACCCCGAGGACGTGGCCCTCGGGTCCGGCGCGGCGGGCGAGGTCGCGGGTGAGGCTGCCGGTGCCACAGGCGAGATCCAGGACCCGCGAACCGGGCCGGACGCCGGCCTCGGAGATCACGACCCTGTTCCACACCCGGTTCAGTCCCCCGGTCATGAGCGTGTTCAGCAGCTCGTAGCGTCCGGCTATGCGGTCGAACATCTCCCGCACGAGCCGGGCTCGCTCCTCTCCCGAGGGCAGCGTTTCGGGGCCGTCAGACCCTTCCGTTCTCCGCCTATCCGTGCTGTCTTTACTCTCCGGTATCCCGGCCTCCGCTTTCCACGTTCCACGTCCGCCGCGTTTGTGGTCGAACCGGCCTCCATGCCAGAGGGCCAGCCAGCTACCCCGTCGTTCCTCTCCGGTAGATCGTCCCGGACTACGTGACGGTGGTACGGCCCGGTCCGTCGTGAGGCTCCAGGCTCTCCACCGCCTCGAGGATACGCTCCCCGCTGGCTTCCCGGCCCTCGCCGGTAAGTATGTCCAGGAGGCCGGTCAAATGCGGCATCCAGTGCCCGAATCCCACCACGCCCCCCGCGGAGATGCGGCCGGCCCCGTCGCGTATGAGGCGGCTCGCCACGGCTACGAACTCCGGCTCGTCCAGGCGTGCGATGGTGTCTATGGCCCAGGCGTAGGACCCGTCGCCGAGAAGTATCTGCTCGTCCCCGGCGACCTCCGCGGCGTAGTGGGCGTCGAAGCCCCGCTGGAGGTAGCCCAGGGCCTCGGCGACGGCCTCGCTCCGCTTGCGGTCACCGGAAGCGCCCTCCGCCGCGAGCCGGAACACCTCCCGGATCGGGACCAGCGGCGTTCTGGAAGTAGCCTCCACTATCCGGCTCCCCCGCTAGCGAACCACTCCCGGGCGGCCTCGGCGGCGCGGTCTATCTCGTCTTCGGTGTGGGCAGCGGAGATGAATCCGGCCTCGTACTGGCTCGGGGCCAGATACACGCCCCGGCTCATCATGTGCCAGAAAAAGTCCTTGAACGCCTCCGTATCCGAGGCCGCGGCGGACGAGAAGTCCCTTACAGGTCCCCCGGTGAAGAACAGGCTGACCATCGAGCCGACCCCGTTGACGCAGTACGGGTGGTCTCCGGCCTCGGCCGCCTCGGTCATGCCCGCCTTCCAGCGATCGCCCAGCTCCTCGAGGCGCTCGTAGAAGCCGGGCTCGGCGGTGGCTTTCAGGGTCGCGAGCCCGGCGGCCATCGCGAGCGGGTTGCCCGAGAGCGTGCCCGCCTGGTACACGGGGCCGACAGGGGCGACCATCTCCATGATCTCGGCCCGGCCGCCAAAAGCGCCGACCGGCAGGCCACCGCCTATGACCTTCCCGAGACACGTCATGTCCGGGGTGACGCCGTAACGCTCCTGCGCGCCGCCGCGCGCGACCCGGAACCCGCTCATCACCTCGTCGAAGATGAGGACCGAGCCGTACTGGCTCGCAACCTCCCGCAGACCTTCGAGGAATCCTTCTTCCGGCGGGACGCAGCCCATGTTGCCGCCGACCGGCTCGACGATTACGGCGGCGATCTCCTCCCCGATCTCGGAGAAAACCTCCCGCACGGCGTCGAGGTCGTTGTAGGGGGCGACGGCGGTGTCCTTCGCCGCGCCCTCGGTAACTCCGGGGCTGTCCGGTAGGCCGAGGGTCGCCACACCCGAGCCCGCCGACACCAGCAGGGCGTCGCCGTGGCCGTGGTAGTTGCCCTCGAACTTGAGGATCTTCTCCCGCCCCGTATAGCCCCGGGCGACGCGCACGGCGCTCATCGTGGCCTCGGTACCGGAGTTCGTTAAGCGGACCATCTCGACGGAGGGTACTGCGGCACAGATCTCCTCCGCGACCTCGACCTCGATCTCTGTCGGCGCGCCAAAGGTGGTGCCGCTGCGGGTGGTGCGCTCCAGCGCCTCGACGACCTCCGGATACGCGTGGCCCAGAATGAGCGGACCGTAGCTCATCACGTAATCCACGTACTCGTTGCCGTCCACGTCGAAGATGCGCGAGCCCTCGCCCCGGGCCGCGAAGACCGGGCTGCCGCCCACGGAGCGGTACGCCCTCACGGGGCTGTTCACGCCGCCGGGGATGTAGGCCTGCGCCCTCTCGGCCAACCGGGCCGACCAGTCCAGCGCGAGCGCCTCTTTAGCGCCGACGCCCATGCCGCTATCGCGATCTTCGCCGCGCAACTGCGATCCTCCTAGCAAGAAATCCTACGTTACGTATACCTCTAAGACCCCGAAAGGGCCGTAAAGCTGCTTACTCTAGCCTATCCGGCGACACGACGCCCGGCGACGAGCCCGGAGCGAGAAACTAGGAGAGCCAGCGCGCCACGTCGGGGGCGTGGTAGCTGAAGATCACCTCGGCCCCGGCCCGCTTTATGCCGGTCATGGCTTCGAGGACGGCGCTCTGCTCGTCCAGCCAGCCCTTCTCGGCGGCGGCTTTGATCATGGAGAACTCGCCGCTCACGTTGTACGCGGCGAGCGGCAGGTCGGTCGTCTCGCGTACCCGGCGCAGGATGTCCAGATAAGGCAGCGCGGGCTTGACCATGATCATGTCCGCCCCCTCCTCGACGTCCAGCCCGACCTCTCGCAGCGCCTCGCGGGCGTTGGCCGGGTCCATCTGGTAGCCGCGCCGGTCGCCGAACTCGGGGGCGCTCTCCGCCGCGTCCCGAAACGGGCCGTAGAAGCTCGACGCGTACTTGGAGGCGTAGGAGAGTATCGGGGTGTGCTCGAAGCCTTCGCGGTCGAGGTCGGCGCGCAGGGCTGCGACACGGCCGTCCATCATGTCCGAGGGTGCCACGACGTCCGCCCCGGCCTCGGCGTGGCTTACCGCCGTGCGCGCCAGGAGCTCCAGGCTCACGTCGTTCATGATCTCACCGCGCTCGGCGTCCACGACGCCGCAGTGACCGTGAGACATGTACTCGCACAGGCACACGTCCGTAACGACGAGCAGCTCCGGCACGGCGTCCTTTATGGCGCGGACGGCGAGCTGTATGACGCCCTCCGGGTCGTAGGCCCCGCTCGCCGCCTCGTCCTTTGATTCGGGTATGCCGAAGAGCAGGACGCCCGGTATTCCGAGCGAGTGGGCTCGCTTCGCCTCGGCGACGGCGTTGTTTATGGACATCTGCCGGATGCCGGGCATGGACGGTATCTCGTTGTCTACTTCCTGCCCGGAGGCGACGAACATCGGATACATGAAATCCTGGGGGGAAAGCTCGGTCTCGCGCACCAGACTGCGCAAAGCCGAGGTGCGGCGCGTCCTGCGGAGCCTCTGCTGGGGGAATGCCATGTCGTGTAGCCTCTCTGACGCGTACGATTGGAGGGAGGTTTACGGCCTCCGTGAATCAGAGTCTAACGCGCGCTCGCCGGCGCCTGTACAGGGACTACAAAGCGCCTAGCGCGCCGCGCCGGAGAGTAGACCGCGGACCGCGTTTATCAGGCCCGGTATGGTGTACTCCTCCGCCTCCGTAGAGACCTCCAGGCCGTGGCCGCGGGCGGTGTCGGCCGTGATCGGGCCGATACACGCGATACTCGTCCTGGAGGCGAGATCCCTGGCGCGCTCTTCTCCAAATGCCAGCACGAAGTTCTCGACCGTCGAGCTCGCGGTGAAGGTTATGCAGTCCACCTCGCCGGCCTCCAGGCGCGCGGCGAGGCTCCCGGCTCCCGCGTCCGAGGCAACGGACTCGTAGACGGGCGGCACGTCCACCTCGGCTCCGGCCTCACGCAGCTTCTCGGGCAGTATCTCGCGCGCGACCTTGGCCCGGGGTATCAGCACCCTCTCTCCCACCAACGATTCGCCGCCGATCTCCTCCAGCAGCGCCTCCGCCCGGTACTCGGAGGGGATAACGTCCACCCCCAACCCGCTTTGCTTCAGGCTCTCGGCGGTGGCCGGGCCGATGGCGGCTATCTTGGCCGCGCGTGGGACGGCACGGAGATCCAGGCCGTGCTCCCCGAGCCGCTCGACGAAAGCCTCTACCCCGTTCACGCTGGTGAACACCAGCCAACCGTAACCGTCAAGCTCACGTATAGCCTTATCCAGAGGTTTAAAGTCCTCCGGGGGCCGTATCTCGATGGTCGGGAACTCCACCACCTCGGCTCCGAGCGACTCCAGCTCCCGGGAGAGGTCTCCGGCCTGCGCCCTGGCACGGGTGACCACCACCCGCCGCCCGAAGAGCGGTCGGACTTCGAACCAGGAAAGATCTTCGCGAAGGCCGACGACGTCGCCGACCACGGTAACGGCGGGCGGCTTCAGGCCGGCTTCCTCGACACGATCCGCTATGTCCGCGAGGGTGCCGGTCACCGTGTGCTGCTCGGGCAGGGTGCCCCAGCGCACACAGGCCACGGGCGTGTCGGGGCTTTTGCCGGCGGCGGTTAGCCCGGAGGAGATCTCCCGCAGACGCCCGATGCCCATGTACAGGACCAGGGTGTCTGCGCCGTTCGCGGCCTTCGTCCAGTCCACGTCCTGGCCGTCCTTGGTCGGGTCCTCGTGACCGGTGATGAACGCGACGCTCGTGGAGACGCGGCGGTGGGTGACCGGGATCCCGGCGTACGCCGGGGCGGCGGCCCCGCTGGTGATGCCCGGGACCACCTCGAACGGGATACCGGCCCGGGTGAGGTCCAGCGCCTCCTCACCGCCACGCCCGAAGATGTACGGGTCGCCCCCCTTGAGGCGAACCACGCTCTTACCCTCGTTTCCGAGACGGACCAGCAGGGCGTTTATCTCCTCCTGAGACATCGTGGGCTCGCCGGGCTTCTTGCCGACGTAGATCCTCTCTGCCTCCGGCGGCGCGAGGGAGAGCAGGCTTTCGGGGGCGAGACGGTCGTAGACCACGGCGTCGGCGTTTTCGAGCAGGCGTTTGCCCTTGAGGGTGAAGAGGCCGGGGTCTCCCGGCCCGGAGCCCACGAGGTGGATCACGACCGGACCTCCCGGATCTCGGCCAGCACCGTCTCCGCACCCTGCGAGATGAGATCCCGCGCCAGCCGCCATCCGACCTCTTCCGGGTCCACCCCCTCGGCCTCGCCGCGGTACACCATTGCCCCGTCCGGCGAGGCCACGATGCCTTCGAGGCGCAGACCGCCATTCTCCGACTCATCCACCACGCTGCTCGCGCCTACGGGCAGGCGGCAGCCGCCCTCCAGCGCCCGCAGCATAGCCCGCTCGGCTAGCGCGGCCTTTTCGGTGGGCTCGTGGTTGAGCGTGGCGCGGATGCGGCCGTGCAGCGGGTGGTCTTGCCGAACTGCCACGGCGAGGGCTCCCTGACCGACGGCGGGCAGCATCACGTCCGGCGGTATAACGGTGTGGTTTACCGTTATGTCCAGCCCGAGCCGGACGAGCCCGGCGTGGGCGAGCACGAGGGCGTCGGCCTCCCCGTCGCGCATCTTGCGGATTCGGGTATCCACGTTGCCCCGGATATCCACGATGGAGAGATCCGGCCGGCGCCACAGTAGCTGCGCCTTGCGCCGCAGGCTGGAGGTCGCCACGACTGCGCCGGTGGGCAGCTCGTCCACGGTCCATCCGGCCTCTGAAACGAGGGCGTCGGCGGTACCGTGACGCTCTCCGATGGCCGCAAGACCTGTTCCTTCCGGCACCTCGGTCGGCACGTCCTTCAGAGAATGTACGGCCAGGTCTAGCTCCCCGCCGAGAAGAGCCTCGTCGAGCTGGCGGGTAAACACGTCACGCTGGTCTATCGCGGAGAGCGGGACGTCGGGGCGATGCTCGCTGGTGGTCTTTATAACGCGGACCTCGACCTCCAAGCCCGCCGCCCGCAGAGCGTCGGCGCAGGAGTCGGCCTGTACCAGGGCCAGCTTGGAGCCCCGGGTGCCGAGAACCAGGGTATCCGGCGTGACCGGCAAACTACCTCCGCTATCTCCCCGGATCGGCGTCCCGGCCCTCCTCGTGGAGAGTGATCTCCACGCCGCTCCCGGTGTCGAGGCCGAGCATGCGGCGGCGCGCCTCCGGGGACTCCGTCGGGTTGGACTCGGCGCGGGTCTTGATCTCGGATATGGGTCCGTGCAGCAGCTTGTTCACCAGCGAGTGGCTCATCTTCTCCACGGCCTCGGCTTGCTCGGCGGAGAGGTCCGCCTTCTTGAGGGCCTTGGAGATCTCGTGCTCTCGCACCTTCTCGGCCTCGTCGCGAAGCTCCTTTATGAGCGGCACCACGTCCAGGGTGGACATCCAGCCCATGAACTCGAACACGGCGGGCTCTATGATCTCCTCTGCCCGACGTGCGGCCTCCTCGCGCTCTCCGGCGTTACGGTCCACCACCGACTGCAGGTCGTCTATGTCGTAGACGTAGGCGCGCTCCAGGGTCTGCACCACCGGGTCCACGTCTCTGGGTACGGCGATGTCTACGAAGAAAAGCGGACCATCCCGGCGCGAGATCGCCCGGGCCACGTCCTCGCTCCCGACCACCCACTCGCCGGATCCTGTAGAGCTCACGATCACGTCCACCCCGGATAGCTCGTCGGCCACGGACTCGAAGTCCACGGCCACGCCTCCGACGCGCCCGGCCAGCTCTTGGGCGCGGGCCCCGGTGCGATTCGCGATGCGCACCTCGCCGATGCCGCGCTCCCCCAGGTTCCGGATTACCATCTCGCTCATCTCGCCGGCACCGAGCACGAGTGCCTTGCGCCCGGCGAGGCTCCCGAACACGTCCTCGGCGAGCCCTACCGCGACCCGGGGCACGGACAGCGAGCTATCCCCGATGCCGGTCTCGGTCCGCACCCGCTTGCCGACCCTCAGCGAGGTGTGGAACAGCCTGTTGAGCACCGACCCCGCGCTCTGCTCCTCCGTGGAAAGCCGGTAGGCGTCACGGACCTGGCCGAGTATCTGGGCCTCTCCCAGTACCATCGAGTCCAGCGAGCCCGATACCCGGTACAGGTGCCCGACCGCCTCGGAGTCGGTAAGCCAGTAGGTGCTCTCCTCAAGCTCGGCGCGGTCCACGCCCCGGTCCGCGGCCATGAGGTCCAGTATCTTGGACCTCACGCCATCGTCCTCGACAACGGCGTAGAGCTCGGTACGGTTGCAGGTGGAGAGCAGCACGGCTTCGGAGACCACGCCCTCGTCCTTTAGCCGCCGCACGAAGCCCCGACCGGCGCAGGGAGGAAAGGCGACCTTCTCCCGCACCTCTATCGGGGCCGAGCGGTGGCTCATCCCGAGAGCAGCGACAAGCACCTACGCACCGTCCTTTCCAACTCCTCGTCCGTCGCGCGCCCCTCGCGGCGCGCCTCTTCCAACTCCGACACTACCCCGGACCACTCCGGCCCGAAGTAGGGCTCCAGTTCCTGCCGGATCTGACGCGCCAGCGTCGGCGACGCGCCACCGGTCGAGACCGCCACCTGCAACCCGCCCCGCCTCAGCGTCGAGGGCAGGGCGAAGTCCCCGTCCGAGGGCCTGTCGGCGACGTTGACCGGGATACCGCGCTCGTTCGCCTCCCGGACAACCGCCGCGTTTACTTCCCTGCGGTCCGTCGCGGCGAACGCCAGCGTCGCCTCCGCGAGATCCCCGGCCTCGTACTTCCGGCGCTCGATCCCGACGCTCTCGACGTTCTCGGCTGCGAGGCTCTCCAGCGCCGGGTCTATCTCGGGCGACACGACCTTTACCAGTGCCCGGGACCGCGACAGGCCGAGAGCCTTGCGACCGGCGACCTTGCCGCCGCCGACCACCACGCACAGCCGCTCCCGGAGCTCCAGGAACACCGGGTACAGCGGAGAGGTACCATTTTCCACGTTCCCGATACCCTTCTCCCGTGACCTGGATGCGCGCGGCCTCAGAACTCTCTGAGCCCGCCTCGATGGGCAAGTCTAGCATAATCGTGTCAGACGCCGGTTTCACCTGAAAGAGTGTTGCATGCGCCCAATGCATGGACCGTGTAAAGGTTCACCCGACCCGCCGCGCACGAGGCTTCAGCCTTCTTCCGACGTCTCTTCCTTGGTCTTCTCCACCAGCCGGACACCGTCTATCTCCATCCCCTTGTCTACGGCCTTGCACATGTCGTAGATGGTCAGGGCGGCGACGTTTACGGCGGTCAGGGCCTCCATCTCGACGCCGGTGCGGTCGCTGGCGCGGGCCGTGGCGGTGATGGATATCCCGGACTCCTCGACCTCGAAGTCCACATCCACCGAGGTGAGCTCTATACCGTGGCAGAGCGGGATCAGGTCCGGCGTGCGCTTGGCGGCCATGATCCCGGCGATCCGGCCCGTGTTCAGCGCGTCGCCTTTCGGAAGCGCCCGCTCCCTGAGAAGCTCGACGGTCTCCGGGGCCAGGCTGATGCGGCCCGCCGCGGTGGCGGTGCGGCGCACGACGGCCTTCTCCCCCACGTTCACCATGCGCGCCCCGCCCTCGCTGTCCAGGTGCGAAAAGTCCGTCAAGCCGCCTCCGTTGTCGAGTATTAAGCGGAATGCGGGGGAATCGAACCGCCACGACCCGATCAGGATCGCAAACCGGTTTTGAAGACCGGCCGGGCCACCAGGCCCTCGCATTCCAGGGCGATTCTAATATACGGGCGTCTACGAGTGTCGTGTCGTCTCTTACCCGGCACGATGCCGGCGGGTTAGCACCCGCACGTCGCCGGTGCGGCGGGTGATACCAGCGGAGTCGGCGTACTCCAGCCAGGCCTGGGCGTACTTGCGGCTGGTACCGATACGGTCTCTGAGGCCGGCGAGTGAGATCTCACCCTCCGACAGACACACGCTCTTTACGTCCTGGAGTATCTCCGTAGCCTTCTCGGAGTCGGCGAGCATCTTATCCGAGAGCTGTACGGCCTCGTCGCGTTTGATCAGGAGCCTGGCGGCGGGCCCCATCTCCACGTCGGGGGGCTCCGCCCCGGCATCCCGTAGCGTGGCGGCGAGTTTCTGGGCCTCACGCTCTAGCTCCTCGGGGACCGCGTCCGCGTCCGGCAGGCTCACGCCGGACTCGCCGGAGTGGATCTCCCCCGCCTCTCCGGCGGCCCGGATCACGGCATCCGCGAGCCTCGCGCCGAGGCCGGTGGCGTTGCGGGCCTCGGCCACCGTCAGCTCCGGGCTCTCGGGGCTCTGCTCGGCTCGCCGGCCAAGCGCCCCGAGCAGCCGTTCCCGGGCCGTCTCCGCCTCTGCGGCGGGCGCGTAGATGCCGCCGAGGTCCAAGATCCCCTCTAGCCCCGGGGCCGCCGCGGCGATCTCCCCCGGCGTGGCGGAGAGCAGCAGAGACAGCTCTCCCGGTGTTATCCCTTCGGCCGGACTGCGGGAGACCGCGAGCGGCATCAGTTTGGAGAGATCTCCGCTTTCGAGCGCCGCGAGCCAGCCGAGATCCGGCCTGCGAGAGGTGGGGTCGGCGTCGAGCACCGTGCCGCCACCGGTGGTGATCTGGGGGCTGAGAGAGCGCAGCACGACCCTGTCGCCCGGTAGCGCGACGAGAGGCTCCTCGAGCACGAGCCGGGCCAGGGCGTCGCCGCCGGGCGAAACCTCCGGCGTGTCCGGCAGGCGCACGCGGGCGTTGGTGGAGCGTGTACCGTGGTACAGCCTGAGGCGGGTGCCGTGGACCAGGGGCGCGGCGCTCTCCAGCAGCCGCAACCGGACGTCGAGAACCCGGGCGGCGGCCACGGGCCTCGACAGCAGCACCTCCCCGGCAGTGAGATCGGACGTTTCGATGCCCGTGACGTCCAGCGCGGTGCGGGCCCCGGGATGGGCGGCCTCGGCCGGGCGCCCGTGATTCTGTACGCCGCGCACGCGGAGCGTCCGGCCGGAGGCCGTGTACAGGGTAGCTCCGGGCTGGATCTCGCCGGACCACAGCGTCCCCGTCGCCACAAGCCCGATACCCTTGAGGACGAACGCCCGGTCTACCGGCAGCCGGGTTACGGCCGCGTCATGCAGTCCGCCCGGCTCGGCGGCCGCCAACTCGTCCAGCGCCGCGAGCAGCTCGCCGGTCCCCTCCCCCGTCGCGCCGCTCACCCGGATTATGCGGGCCTCGATGCCGGTGGATTCCAGAAGCTCCTCGGCGTCGAGCTCGGCCAGCGAGGCTGTCTCCTCGTCCACGGCGTCGGGCTTGGTGAGGGCGACGACGCCGCGCTCCACCCCGAGGATACGCAGCACGTCCAGATGCTCGCGGGTCTGGGGCATCACCCCGTCGTCGGCGGCGACCACCAGGAGGAAGGCGTCCACCCCGGTAGAGCCCGCGACCATGTTCTTCACGAACCGCTCGTGGCCCGGCACGTCCACCAGGCTCACCCTCCGGCCGCCCGGCAGCGTTAGCTCCGCGTAGCCCGGGACGATGGAGATGCCGCGCTCGTGCTCCTCGTCCAGCCGGTCGGTGTCCGTACCGGTCAGGTAACGGACCAGGGTGGTCTTGCCGTGGTCCACGTGCCCGGCGGTGCCGATGGTCAGCGAGATGTTCTCCACGGAAGACCCGCTAGCCAACCTTATCTCCAGAGTCCCCGGCGGCACGGGTCACGGCCTCCACGACCCTGGCCTCGTCGCCGTCGAGCAGGGTGCGGGCGTCGAGCCACAGGCTGCCCTCGTACACCCGGCCTATTACCGGCACCGGGGCCTCGCGCAGCCTGCGCGCCAGCTCCTCCGGCCCCGTCGGCGGCAAGGCGAGCCGGACGGCGTGGGAGGGTATCTCGTGGATCGGCAGCGTGCCGCCGCCGCTGCGGGCGGTCGAGGCCGCAACGTCCGCCTCTATTCCGGGCACCGCTTCCTTTATCTTTTTCGCTATGGCGTGCGCCCGCCCCTCCACCTCGGTGGCCGGGGCGTGGATCATGCGCAGCGTCGGCAGCCCGGAGACGGCGGTCTCGGGGCCACGCAGGTAAGCGTCTAGCGTGGCTTCGAGCGCGGCGAGACAGAGCTTGTCTGCCCGTACGGCCCGGGTGAGAGGGTTCCTCCGCATCGCCCGGATCCAGCGTTCCTCCCCCATCACGATCCCGGCCTGCGGGCCGCCGAGAAGCTTGTCTCCGGAGAAGATGGTGAGGGCCGCCCCGTCGGCCACCGCGCCGCCGACCCGGGGCTCGTCCGCGACCGGCAACATCGCGCCGCTGCCGACGTCAGCGATCACGGGCGGGCCGAGCGTAGCGAGCTCCGCGACGCCGACCGACTCGGTAAACCCGACCGTCTCGAAGTTGGACGGGTGCACCCACAGGATGGCGCGGGTGTTCGCGCCGACGGCCCGCTCGTAGTCAGCGAGCCGGGTGCGGTTCGTCGTCCCGACCTCCACGAGGCGTGCCCCGGAGAGCTCCAGAACCTCCGGGATGCGGAATCCGCCCCCGATCTCTATTAGCTGCCCGCGGGACACTACGATCTCGGGCGGTGCCCCGTCCGAGCCCGGCGTCTCCGAGACCACGGCGGACAGGGCGAGCAGCGTCGCGGCGGCGCAGTTGTTGACCACCAGCGCGTCCTCCGCGCCCGTCAGGTTGCGCAGCAGCGGCACGGCATGATCGTAGCGCGAGCCGCGCCCGCCCGTAGACAGGTCATACTCCAGGTTGGAGTAGCCGCTGGCGGCGGAGATCACGGCCTCGACCGCCTCTTCGGACAGCACCGAACGGCCCAGGTTGGTGTGGAGTATGACGCCGGTCGCGTTCACCACCCGGCGCAGCCCCCGGCCCTCCAGGAGCCCGGCTGCCTCGCGCGCCACCTCTCCCTCCGAGACGCCGGGGGACCCGCCGTCCAGGATCTCACGCCGCGCCCCGTCGAGCACCTCGCGCACGGCCGCGGCCAGCGCGGGGCGGCCGTGGCGTCCGGCGGGCTCCGCCGCCGCCTCCGACCTGAGAACGGCGTCCACCGCCGGCAGGTCTCGCAGGCGCTTCGCGTCGACGTCTCTACCCAGGCTCCGCGGCTCCCCGTTCTCCGGCTCGTTCCACATCAGCGGGAGTATAACGCCTGCGTCCGGCGTGGGGCTGTGCCGGTTTCCGCTGTGCTAGACTGGAACGGTCTGGCCGGGATTTTTTGGCTCTGTGCAGGAGGATATTCGCGAGTGGGCAAGGGTTCGGCAAGGGTTCTCGTGGGCTTCGGTTTCGGGGCCAGCTTCGTGGGTGGCATAGCAACCGGAGTGTTCTTCTGCACGCCGGCGGCCCGCTGGGTGGGCGAGTCGGCGGCAAGCGGCGCGGGGGTCTCCGCGCGCTACCTGGGCCGGGGCACGCTCCGGGCGGCCCGGGGTGCGGCCCGGGCGGCGGAGTCCGGGTACACCAGGGTCCGGGGCCGGGAAGCCTACCTCGAGCGCCAGATAGAGGCTCTGAGAGGCCAGATCTCACACCTCGAAGAGCGGGTGCAGGACTCGGAGGACCACCCCGTAGCCTAACGGCCCGGCTCCCGCCGGGCCTCGCTCGTGGATCGCGTCAGAAAGACGCTTCAGCCTACCGCACAAACATCGAAAACAAGCACCGGGCATAGGCCCCAAAACGCAACCCTCCCGGCCCGCCTCTTATCAGAACTCGCCGTTCCTCAAGTCTCCAACACCCCATCCCGGGCGCGAGACGGGTGTAGAGGACTGAGTCCACGCTCGTACAATCTCGCCAGCCCTTCGAGGCAAGAGCCAGAGAATATACAAATATCTCTGACTCCCGAGTAGCCTGACCCCTTCTTTCCGCGGCCTCCCGCCACGCGCTGAAGCGGAACTACTCGCCGAAGAGCTTTCTCAGCCAGCCCGGTAGCGAACCGGTGGCGCCAGACTCCATCGCCCGCTTGTAGTCCTTGAGATCGTCCGGGTGAACCGGACTACCGGCCTCGCCGAGTACCGCGCGGGCGTCGGCGACGCGGTCCGCCGAGAGGCCGTAAGGGAACTCCACCTCTACGATGAAGTCGTTGTTCCAGCGCACACGATACACCCTGAGGCCCGAGACCTCGTCCCGCGAGAAGCGGCGGTCCAGCTCGGCGGCGGCCTCGCGGGCCTCCGACTCCCGCTCGAACTCGTAGCCTACGTTCTCGTCCTTCTCGCCGGGTCGCCCTCCGCTCTCCACCATGCCTCCTAGTGTCTACAGGGACGTTCCAGATCTAGAGACGTTCCATCCTGGTCATCCACAGGCCCGGGTCCCGGACCTCCGCGAGCGACGGCAGGGTCTCGGGGCGGGTCCAGACACGGTTCAGCCCACTCATACCCTGGCGGCTCACGACGGCGCTCGCGAACTCCTCGCCGAGCCGGTACTGCTCCAGCTTGGCGTCGAGCCCGGAGATACGGAACACCAGCGTCTCCAGCGGAGAACGCTGCATCCGGCTCTGGGACATGCGGCGGCTGAGGTGATCGTAATCCGGAACTATCGTGCGGCCGACGTTGTGCATCACGTAGTCCGAGTAGCCTTCTATCACGGACATCGTGGCCTGCATCTGGTCGAAGGCCTCGCGCTGGGAGCCGTTCAGGAGTAGGCGCTGCACATTCTGGCCCCCACCCTGGATGGCCTCCGCCAGCCGCCGGACGGCCTCCCGGAGCCCGAGCCTGTCGGCAAGCGGCGTCACCAGGTCCTCTAGCATCGTACCCAGATGGTCCCGCAGCCAGGGATAGCCCTCGAACTGCAGCGCGTGGGTCATCTCGTGCAGCACGATCCACAGTCGCAGCCCGTCCACGGGAACCCCGATCCGGCCCGCAGCCGCGACGATGTTCCCGTCCAGGAAGAACACCTCGCCCGGACCGCGCTCCTCGGAGCCGGGGGCCCCGTCGAGCGGCACGGGACCGGTGTCGTACTGGCCGAGCACCCGCGCGGAGAGAAAGCCTAGCAGGAGCCCGATCTGGGTGGTCAGCGTGGCGGCCCCGAAGGCCCAGGTGACGCCGTTGGCCCCGGCCGAGGCCCGCTGCGCCAGAGGCTCCATTAGCCGCCCGAAGCCCTGTATGTTGAAGTCTATCCACTCCGAGCGGTCGGCCACCCGCAGCCGGCGCCCGGCCTCCTCCGGGAGCTCGATGCCGGTAAACTCCGTCAGGGGCGCGAGGCTCCGGCTTACGGCGTCCGGGTAGTCGAAGGCTCCGGCCCCGGAGTCCGCCGCCGAGGGCTCGGTGCGCCGGGCGAGGGTCACGGCTATCCTGCGTACCGCTTCCCAGGCTATCATCGGGAGTCTACTCGTATACGGGGTATATGTGTCATGTCCGTCATTATATTACGCTTTGTCATCCCTCCCGCCCCGGCGTACGTATAGGGCGTGTAGAGAGCATAGAGGAAACGTACAGGCGCATGGAGGCGCACGGAAACCGTGGAGACACCCGGAGGCCGTGACCGAGCCGTTGTAAGCCGTATCCCGGAGGGGTATATTTAGCGTATGTTGGGCATAGGACCTACAGAGCTCGTGGTGGTCGCGGTGCTGTTCCTGATCATCTTCGGGCCCAGCAAGATGCCCCAGATGGCCCGGGACATCGGCAAGTTCGTCGGCCAGGCTCGTGGCGCGATAGACGAGTTCAAGGACGAGCTGACCGCCGAGGGCACGGACGACTCGGAGCGTCCGGCCCGCAGCCGCGAGGAGGGCAGCCGCCGGCGCGAGAACGGCCAGAGCCGGGCCGGCGCCTCCTCTCGTGGAAGCGGCTCTCGTAAAGACGGAGACCACCAAGAGGCAGGCGAGGCGGACGAGGCGGACCCTTCGGCCGAGGACTCCTCCGGGAACACGAATCGCGAGACCGCCGAGTACGATCTGTAGATCCTGTACAGCGGCCTCTCTACCGCAAAACCCTGTTATGCGGCCTGCCAGATAGCCGGACGTAGCAAGAAGCTCCTGTTTATAGGGGGCTAGGTCTCCACGGCGTCCCCGCTCGTCTCCGGGAGGTAGAGGGCGCGGTTCAGCGGGTTCTCGTGGTGGCTCCAGCCGCCGGGACTCACGTTCCGGGTCGTCTCCAGGAACATGGCGGCCCGGGCATCCAGGTTGTCTATGAAGTGGACCAGGAGCGCCTCCAGGGTCTTTGGCCGCTCGGGTGAGCCGTACTCCACCTCGCCCTGGTGAGACAGCAGGACGTGCGAGATGTGCATCGCGAGCTCCTCGGGAAAGCCCGGTAGCCGATCTATGTATCCCGCGACTATCCTCTCGCCGAGCACGACGTGTCCCAGCAGCCGCCCTTGCGTGGTGTAAGCGAACCCGCCCCGGCCCCAGGACAGCTCCCGAATCTTGCCGACGTCGTGGAAGATGGCTCCGAAGAGCAGCAGGTCGCGGTCCGCCGGGTAGAGCTCCGCGAGCGAGCGGGCGAGCCTCAGGCAGTGTACGGCGTGCTCCAGCAGCCCCCCGATGCGGGCGTGGTGCATGGCCTTGGCGGCGGGCGCGGTGCAGAACGCCTCCCAGAACTCCGCGTCGGAGACCATGAGCGCGAAGAGCTCGAACAGATGCGGGTTCTCTATCCCCTCGCCCGCGAGCTCCAGCTCGGCGGCGAGCGCCCGGCGGTCTTTCTCGGTCGCCGGTACGTAGTCCTCCTCGCTAACCTCCGAGGAGTCGAGTACCCGTAGCCTCTCCACCTTCACCTGGAGCATGCCCCGGTACTCGTGGGCGTGCCCCTCGACCTGGACGTACTCTGGCCCTTCCAGGCCGGATCTCAGCTCCGGCGGCAGCCGCCACATGCGGGCGTCCACCGTGCCGGTGCGGTCCCCGAGCTTTAGTGACAGATACGGCTCGCCGCGGCTGTCGGTGCGTACCTGGCAATCAACGGCGAGGAAGGTCGAACCCAGCCTGTTGCCGGGCGTGATCTCCTTTACCCAGTCTCTCTCCTTGCTCAGAGCCCCGCCCTTCTAGCAGACGAACCCGTGTATAGCCGGCGATCGTCTTATGTGATCTTTAACACTGATTACGGCCCCGTAGTCTAACTTATCCGTCAGGCGTCGCGGGAGAAGCGGAAAAGCCGTACTCTCGCTTCATCCGCAGGATGCGCCCGGCGGACTCGTATACCCGCTCGCGCGACAGCCCGCCGGACTCCACCGCCCGGACGACGGCCTCGTACGCCGCTTCCTGCTCGGCTGCGGTCCCGGAGAGTATCACCGCGTCAGCGCCGGCGCCCACGGCCTCGACCGCCGTGGCCGGCACCGGGCCGCCACGGGCGGCGGCCTCCATGCTCAGGTCGTCGGTCACGATCACGCCCCCGAAACCGAGGTCCTCCCGCAACAACCCTATCGCCTCCGGCGAGAGGCTGGCCGGTCGCTTAGGGTCTATAGCCGGGTAGATCACGTGCGAGACCATCACCATCGGGACCCCGGCGTCCACGGCCTCCTGAAACGGCGGGAGATCGTACTCGCGCACGGTCTCCCCGTCGTGAGGCACCACGGGACGTCCGGTATGGGAGTCGGCCGTGGCGGGCCCGTGGTTGGGGAAGTGCTTGGCCGCCGACACGACGCCAGCTTCCCGGAAACCCTCTACCGCGGCGGCACCCATGCGGCCCACAAGGGCGGGATCGTCGCCGTACGAGCGGCTGCCTATGGCTGCCCCGCCGCCAGTGTCCACCACCGGGGCGAAATCCGTGTTTACGCCGGCCCCGAGTAGCTCCCGGCCCATCGTGCCGGCTATGCGTCGCGCCTCGGTAGTGTCCCAGCGAGATCCCACCTCGGCGGCGGCCGGTTGCGGCGAGACCCAGGGAGCATTGGAGACGGGGCCGCCTTCGTGATCCACGGCCACCATCAGCGGCACGTCCGTCGCGGATTGCATCTCCGCGGTCAGGGACCGTACCTGGATCCCGGTTTGCATGTTGGGCCCGAAGAGCAGCACGCCGCCGACGTTTCGCTCCCGGATGGCGCGCCCGGTGTGGGGGCTCATGGTCGTCCCGTCCACACTTACGATAAACATCTGCCCCACGGCCTCCCGGAGGCTCAAGCTCTCCGCCAACCTTTCTCCACTCCTCTTTACAGTCGCTGTACCCGGGCCACCGGTTGACCCGGATGTGTGGCCGGTCTCTGGGCTTGCAGAGGATCGCCCACCACCGTCGCCGGCGCAACCCGGCATCAGGAGCAGGGGCGCGATCAGGGCGGCGCACACCGCGATGGCGAGCGGTGCTCCCGGCACGAGCCCTCTCCCGCCAACGTTATCCGGCGGCCCCTCGTCTCCTTGCGGCGGCATACGACGGAGAGTCTACCGCTGAGAAGAAGGCGGTTCCTGGGGTATGCTCCGGGGAGATGATCGAGCTTACCTACGAATCGGGGACCCTGATCGCTTCGGGCGCGCCCGCCGGGGAGCTGTCCGGGATCTTACCGGATGGGTTCGTGTACGACGGCCGCACAGAGCAGTGGCGGGCCCCAGCGGGGGCCTACCGGCGGACCGCGCTCGGTCTGCGGGGCTCGGGGGTGGAGTTCCGGGACGGGGCGGCTCGCTTCGGGCCGCTGGAGCTGGAGTCCCGCGTCGCGCTGGAGCCCCGTCCATATCAGGAGGAGGCGCTCGCGGCGTGGCGGTCCGCCGGTCTGCGCGGCGTCGTCGTGCTGCCAACCGGTGCCGGAAAGACGGCCGTGGCGGTGCGGGCGATGGAGCGGGTCGGACGCAGCACGCTCGTCGTGGTGCCCACCCTGGCGCTTATGAAGCAGTGGTACTCCGTCCTTTCGGACGCTTTCGAAGGATCGGGGCTCGACCGGGTCGGGTTGCTCGGCGGCGGCTACCACGAGATACAGCCCGTCACCGTCACCACCTACGACTCCGCCTACATCCACGCCGAGCGTTACGGTGACCGCTTCGCCCTGGTCGTCTACGACGAGGTCCACCACCTGCCGTCTGCGAAATACGCCCTGATCCCCGAGATGCTCGTCGCACCGTACTCGCTGGGCCTCACCGCCACGCCCGAGCGGGCCGACGGCGGACACGAGGAGCTGTCGGCGCTGGTCGGAGAAGTTTGTTATCGGCGCTCGGCGGACGAGATGGCGGGTACTTACCTCGCGCCCTACGAGCTCATCCGGCTCCCGATACAGCTGACCGCCCACGAGCGATACGAGTACGCCCAGGCCGAGACGGTGTACAAAGATTTTCTGGAGAAGCACCGGCTACCGATGCGCTCACCCGAGGACTGGCAACGGTTCATCATGGTCGCCTCCACCGGGCATTCGGGAGGCAGGGAGGCGCTGCTGGCTGCGCGGCGGCGGCGGGACATACAAGCAGCGGCCGTGCGAAAGACTGTTACGCTGGAGACGCTCCTCAAACGCCACTGGCAGGAGCGCACCATCATATTCACCAAGAGCGTGGAGGAGGTATACGCCCTCTCATCGCGGTTCCTGATACCATCGCTCACCTACGAGACGCCGGCGAAGGAGCGGAAGGAGATCCTGGACCGCTTCCGCGAGGGCCGCTACCGCTGCATTATCGCCTCGGACGTCTTGAACGAGGGAGTGGACGTGCCGGATGCGAACGTCGCGATCATCCTCACCGGCTCGGGCTCCCACCGCGAGTACGTGCAGCGCCTCGGCCGCATCCTGCGCCCCGGAGAAGACAAGCGGGCCATCCTGTACGAGCTCGTCACCACCGGCACCGGCGAGGAGTACGCCTCCCGCCGCCGCAGAGGTCAGAGGGAGGGCGGATAGTGCTCCGCGGCGAGCACGTCATGGCCCGCCTCTACCGGGGACGCCTGCAGCCCCACCGACTCTCGGCCTCCGACGAGCGAACCACGGAGACGGCGGAGGCGGTGTGCCGGCTGTACGAGGACCACGTCGGACGCCCGCGCCGGGAGCTCGAGGAGGCGGTCTCCGCCGCAGAAGAGGAGCTGGGGCCACGCCTGGACCCGCGCCGGGGCTTCAAGGTGGTGCGGGCGCTCGCCAAGCTGCTAGAGGAGAGATCCGAGTGGTCCGAACCCACCGTGTCCGACCCGTACACGCTACGCACCCGCATATTCGAGCTTGCCGCCGCCCTACCCGAGCCTCCCGCTACCGAGCCCGGTCTGCTCGGCTCCCCCACCCGCGACGACGTCCTCTCCCAGGTCGCCCGCGAGACGGGGCTTGAGGACCCCGCGTCCGCGATGTTCGCTGACCGCCAGGGTGCGCAACTGCTGGCGGGCTTCGACCGTCCCGCACCAGAGGAGCTAATAGACCGCTACAACGTGGCCCAGGTGCAGGCGCTGCTCTACTCCGCGAGCGCCCTCACAGTGGACCTCGGGGCGCAGGCGGACGCCCGGCTCGTCTTCCACTACGTCAAGCTGCTCGGCCTCGTGTACCGACTGGAGCCGCTGGACGACGGCTACCGGCTTACCCTGGACGGGCCGCTCTCCATCTTCGGCGGCACCCGCAAGTACGGCCTAAAGCTCGCAAAGCTCCTACCGGGGCTGCTGCTAACCTCACCCTGGAGCCTCTCGGCGGACGTCGCCTGGAAGGGCCGGCAGGCCGAGCTCGCGCTGAACTCCGAGAAGAGCGGTTTGCGCGGGCATTACCGGGGCCCGCAGGACCTGGAGCCCGATGACGGCGGTGTGCGCGAGGCTTTCGAGAAGGCGTGGGAGCGGGCGAAGGGCACCGGAGAGTGGGAGCTAGAGGAGGCGCCGGGGATAATCCCGTTCCCCGAGCGTCGCACCGCACTGGTGCCGGACTTTACGATACGCGACGCGGAGACGGGCAAGACGGCGCATCTGGAGATACTCGGCTTCTGGACGGAGACGCAGCTGATAGAGCGGGCGGCCATGATCCGGGCCGCCAGGGTTAAAGGCCACCGGCTGCTCGTGGCCGCCTCCGACCGGCTCGGCCCCTCCCGCGAGACGCTGGAGGAGGCCGCCGGCGGAGAGGTGATCCTCTTCAAGAATCGCCTCGATCCGCGCGACGTGCTGGCTGCGCTGCAGGAGACGGACGGCCAGAGCTTTGCCGACACCTGAACGCCGAGTGCTGACGGCTATCCGGGCGAGACAACCAGCTTGCCGAAAAAGCTTTTCTCCTCGAACTCCTTCTGAGCCTCGTTTATCCGCGAAAGCGGGTACACGCCTGCCAGCAGAGGCTTTATCCCACCGCGCTCCACGTAGCCCACCAGGTCGGCGAACTCCTCATGGGTGCCCGCGGTGGACCCGATCAGCTCCAGTTGCTTCAGGTACAGGGTGCGGAGATCCAGGCCCACCAGAGGCCCCGCGATGGCCCCGGCGGTCACGTACCGTCCGAAGGGCCTGAGCGACCTGAGAATCTCGGAGAAAGCCTCGCCGCCGACAACGTCCGCCACCACGTCTACCCCAAGGCCCTCCATAGCCTCGGATACCGACTCGGAGAGATCCTCGTCGCCGCGCGTGATCACGGCCTCCGCACCGAGCTCTCGCGCCCGCTCCTCCTTGCCGCTCCCCACGAGCGCCACCGTTCTAGCGCCCCGGACCCGCGCGAGCTGCAACAGGGCGGATCCCACCCCGCCGGAGGCGCCGGTGACCAGCAGCGTCTCGTCTTGCCCCACCCGGGCGCGGTTCAGCATGCCTTCGGCGGTGAGGTAGGCTGTGGGGAAGGTGGCGAGCTCCTCGTCGGTCAAGGAAGTGTCTACGACGTAGGCGTTAGGGGCGGGCACGGCTACGTACCCGGCGAAGCCTCCGTCACGCTCGCTGCCTATCATGTCTGCCTCCGCGAGCCTCTCCCTCCCCTCTCCGGCGTAGACCACCGGGTCCACTAGCACCCGCTCGCCGATGCGAGCCTGCGGCACGCCCTCGCCCACCTCCGCTATACGCCCGGCGATGTCCATGCCCTGTATCCGGGGGAACCGCATCGGCCGGTCGCGGCGCCAGCCTCCCGTGGACTGCGGGTCGCTCTCGGAACCGTAAAGGCCCCTGCGGGTCCAGAGGTCGGTGTTGTTGACGCCCGTCGCGCCGACCTCCACCAGGACCTCGCCGCCGGCGGGCTCTGTAGCGGGCACGTCTTCCCGGTACTCCAGCTTCTCCGGCCCTCCGTGTCCGGTCAGTAATACGGCCTTCACGCTACCTCTCCCCTCTCCGGCATCCGGCTCGCTACTCCGGGGCTATGACCTCGATCTCGTCTCCCTCGTCGAAGTCTATTAGCTCGACCTCGCCGCTCGCGTAGAAGTCGTAGCGCGAGCGCGGCAACACGCCTTCTATGGAGTCCTCCACCTTGACGTCCGTAATGAGGCTACCGCGTCCCTTGCACCGGCGGCACTGCGTGGGCCGCCAGGCCGCGCCGTCGTCGCCGCGACCGCCGCAGTTCGGGCACTCGCGGAAGCCGGTGTAGCGCACGGTTATGGTTCGTTTAGCCATCAGCTTTCAGCCCTCGGACTCCGGTAGGTTTCGTCGCACGCCAGCATGCGGGACCGCCGTTACAGTGGCGAGGGTAGCATCCATGCGGGACGGTTTTGCGCGATAACGCCTCAGTGCTGGATCCAGTCCACGTAGGTGTTGCGATCTCCCTCCGGCCTCTCGCCGGAGAGCCAGTCAGGGAACCAGGTGTTTACCCAGAGGCGCATGGGCTCGCGTGGTGTATCCCCGCTCCAGCTCCCAAACGGCTCTCCATCCACGTAGAAGGTAACCTTTTGCGGGTAGAAGTCGAAGCGGTACTCGTGGAACCCTCCGGAGGGGTCGAAGGGGAGCTTTCTAGTCTCTGTGTACGTCGGCTCTTTCTCCAGGGCCCCGTCTTGGGTGTAGGTGGGAGTGTAGACGCTGAACATGACCCTGCGGGAGCCGTCGTTGTAGATCTCTACGTCTATCTCCTTCTCGTAATCCGGGGCGGCGTAGAGGAAGAAGGCCGTGATCGAGGACGGCGCATCCGGGGCCCGTAGCCGGGCGTGATAGGTGCCGTAACGGTACGGCTCCTCCGACCGGATCGCACCCCCGTCAAGCGTGCCCCCGGGGATCGTGATCCCGAGCCTCCCGTCCGCGGTGACGTTCTCCGGGGCCAAGCGGCTCCGCCCCAGCCTACGACCTACGGTCTCCCAGCGCCCGCCGTCCAGGTCGTCGAGTCCGTCCCGGAAGAGCCGGACGTCGAACGCGTCTTCCTCCTCGGCCTCCGCCAGCCGGGCGGCGTCTCCGTCTCCGGGTCGGCCGTCCCAGACGGCCATCTTCACCGTATAGGGGCCGGTGGTAAGCAGAGAGCCCGCCGGAATCTCCCACTCCCGCCGCAGCAATGAGGAGCCCTCTCCGGGGTCCAGGGTAACGGGGGCGAAGGGCGCGTCGTGCCACTCTCCGGCGTCGTCGCGCACGCTGTAGCCGACCCAGAAGGTCCGGCGTTCGGAGCCCGTGTTCTCGACCCTGACCGAGGAGGCGGCGGTTTCTCCGGCATGGTACGTGCCAGTCGCCGGGGAGAAACCGGAGATCACGGCCTCCGGTTCGTTCGGGCCCGCGCAACCACCTCCGGCGGCGAGCACGGACAGCGCTCCGCAGAGGGCGAGGACCGTTAACCTGCCGGTTATTGATCCACTCTGGATCTTTCGTCTAGCCTTTGCCGCTACTATCGGCGTCCCGCTTCACGGAGTCTATGGTCCTCTGGAGCATGTCCTCGAGCGAGAGCTCCGGTCGCCAGCCAAGCGTTCTCTCTGTGCGTCCCACGTCCGGGACGCGGCGCGGGATCTCCTCGTAGTCTTCGCCGTAGACTTCTTCGTGAGAGACGTGCTTTATGGCTAACTTTACGCCGGCCGCGGCTGCGAGATGCACGCTCACGCCCGCCCGCTAACCCTCATAAACCCTCCGCAGCACTCCGCTCATCTCTCCCCCTTCAAGCCCTTCGCGCTGGCTCACTCTCGACCGTATTACCGCCGCTCATCATCTTTCCCCGCGACACCTACCCGGCTCCTTCCTGGGCTAAAAGCGGGGCCGGGTATGGCGGCCGGATACGTGACCTGGGCGGAAACGGTACCGGAGCCTAGCAGAACGTAGCAGAATATTGCACGCTAATTTATTGCACGCCGTCTGCGAACACGCCTACCATGCGTGGCCAGCCAAGCTCCGGGTCCTTCTTAAAGCTTCGGGCAGCCGCAGCCGACAACCCGGCGCGGGAGCCGGATGAGCGCGATCCGTAATATAACCCGTAATATAACTAGCAACACATTCCGGGGGCCGGTTCGCTACTAGACTCGGCCGAGCCCTGGGTGGCGGGCCGGGCTTTGCTGCGCGGTCGGCGGCCGGGTAAGTTGGGTCGAAGGGTATCCAATTTTTAGAGAGGAGGCTAGGGCTTGGAGTTTTGGCGGGTAGCGGATCCGATACACTCGACGATAGACGCCACCTGGGATCTCAGGCTGATCCTGCTCTCGTACCTCGTTGCCTGCGTGGCGTCTTATACGGCGTTGGATCTCGCGGACAGGGTCATCAAGACCCGGCACCCGGGCATCCGCCGAATCTGGCTGGCGAGCGGGGCCTTCGCCATGGGGGTCGGCATCTGGTCCATGCACTTCACCGGGATGCTGGCCTTCGACATGGAGATGTCCGTGTCTTACGGTTGGCCCCTGACCCTGCTCTCGATGCTGGTCGCGATCCTCGCCGCCTGCTTCGCGCTGTTCATAGTAAGCCGCGAAAACTTCGGCAGGCACAACCTGCTCCTCGGCGGCTCCGTAATGGGGGTCGGCATTGTGTCCATGCACTACATCGGCATGGGGGCGATGAGGATGCCGGCGACCCTGAGCTACTCCCCGAGCCTCGTCGGGCTCTCGGTGCTGATCGCGGTCGCGGCCTCGCTTGCCGCCCTCTATCTGGCATCCCGCTTTAGCCGGGGCACCGTCAGGGCCTCCAGACTGATATTATTCAAGCTCGCGAGCGGCGCGATCATGGGCGGCGCCATCGTGGGCATGCACTACACCGGCATGTGGGCGGCCATATTCACGCCAACCGGAGGATCGGCGAGCGAAGGCGCGAGCCAGGTCCTGCTCGGGACCGCGATCGGGGTGGTAACGCTCATAATCCTCGGTATCGCCCTGATAGCCTCGATGGTGGACCGTAGGTTCGCGCTCCAGGCCGAGTACCTGGAGGCCAGCGAGCGGCGCTACGAGTCGCTCTTCGAGCACAACCCGGATGCGGTCTTCGTCATGGATCTCGAGGGGAGCTTCACCAGCGTAAACCGATCCGCGGTAGAGCTCTTCGGCTATACGGAGGACGAGCTGCTCCGGTCCCGGGGTAAGGACTTCGTCGTGCCGGAGAGCCTGGAAGAGCTCCGGGAGTGCTTCGACAGTACCGTCCGTGGCGAGCCGCAGAACTTCGAGGCCGCTATCTTCACCAAAGACGGCCGCCGCGTGCAGCTAAACTTCACCTACACGCCCATGATCCTGGAGGAGAGCATCAGGGGCGTCTACGGTATAGGCAAGGACGTAACGAAGCGCAAGGAGCTCGAGACGGAGCTGGAGCGCCAGGCCACCAGCGATCCCCTGACGGCCCTGCCGAACCGGACCCTCTTCATGGACCGGATGAGGCAGGCGCTGGGCCGGGCCTCCCGGAGCGAGTATCTTTTGGCCGTGCTCTTCCTGGACCTCGACAACTTCAAGTACGTGAACGACAGCCTCGGCCACGAAGTCGGGGACCGGCTGCTCATCGAGGTCTCCCGGCGCTTGCGGGACTCTCTGCGGGAGACGGACACCGCCGCCCGTATCGGGGGCGACGAGTTCGCCGTGCTGCTGGAGCAGCTCGAGGACGAGGCCGGGGCCGTGCGGGTGGCGCGGAGGATCTCCGAGAGCCTGTCGGAGCCGATCTTCATAGACGGCCGCGAGCTGCCGGCGTCATTTAGTATAGGCATAACCCTTGGCGGGTCCGGCGGAGAGGACCGGGAAGAACTCCTCGGCGACGCCGACACCGCGATGTACCGGGCCAAGCAGAAGGGCAAGAACCGCTACGAGATGTTCCAGCCGGAGCTCAAGGACGAGGCCAGAACGCGGCTGGAGCTTGAGAACGACCTCCGGTACGCCATAGACAACGATCAGCTCACCGTCCACTACCAGCCGAAGGTGTGGGTCGAGGACGGCAGCATCAACGAGGTGGAAGCCCTGGTGCGCTGGGAGCGTCCCGGACACGGCACGGTATCCCCGGCGGAGTTCATCCCGGTGGCCGAGGAGAGCGGGCTGATCAAACCCCTCGGACGCCAGGTGCTAGAGGAGGCCTGCCGCCAGACCAAAGCGTGGCAGGAAAGATACGGGTGGGAGGAGCTAACGATCTGCGTGAACGTCTCCCCCCAGCAGTTCTCGGACGCCGTGGTGGTCGAGGACGTCTCACGGGCGCTGCGGAGTACGGGCATTAGCCCGCAGGCCGTAACGCTGGAGGTTACCGAGAGCATGGTCATGGAGGATACGGAGTCCAACATGGGCACCCTCCAGGCTTTGAAGGGTCTGGGGATCGGGATCTCGATAGACGACTTCGGCAAGGGCTACTCTTCCATGACCCAGCTCAAGGGTCTCCCGGTGGACACCCTGAAGATAGATCGGGCCTTCATAGACGGCCTCGAGCACAGCTCCGGCAGCATAGCCATCACCAACACGATTATTACCCTGGGCCGGGATCTGGGCCTGAAGGTCGTCGCAGAGGGCGTCGAGACCGTCGAGCAGTTGTCGAACCTGCAAGAGCTGGGGTGCGATCTCGCCCAGGGCTTCTACTTCTCGAGGCCCCTGCCGGACCCCGAGATGGCCGGGCTGCTGGAGAGCCGGGCCCCGCTCGGGAAAGACGACGTCCGGCGGGCCACGAAGGCTTACGGCTACTTCGCCCAGGCCAAAAGGGCCTCGGAGAAGGCGGAGCTGCTCAACCGCGCGGTCTCCGCCAGCATGGAGGGCGTCGTCATAACGGACCACAGGGGGCCGGATAGCCCCATAATCTATCTCAACGAGATGTTCGAGAAGATGACCGGCTATTCGGCGGAGGACGCTCTAGGCTACAACTGCCGCTTTCTGCACGGCGACGACCGGGCCCAGCCGGAGTTGTACGGTCTACGAGATGCGATCGAAGCCGGCAGGGAACACACCTGCGTCCTGCGCAATTACCGCAAGGACGGCACCCTGTTCTGGAATGAGCTCCGGGTCGCGCCCGTGTACGACGGCGGGGGCACCCTCACCAACTACATCGGGGTCCAGAACGACGTCACCGAGCTCGTCCGGGAGCGCGAGGAGCTGCGCAAGAGCGAGAGCCAGCTCCGAACCATACTGCTCGAAAACGCCACGGACGTGGTCCTCATACTCGACGCCGAAGGTACGATCCGGCACACGATCCCGACCCTAGAGCCGCTGCTAGGCCACCGGCCGGAGGGCCTGATCGGGACCCCGGTCCTCGGAAACGTACACCCGGACGACGTGCACCGCCTCCGGAAGTCGCTGCACGGGGTGCTGGACCACGACGGGAGCCTCCCGCCGCAGGAGTTCAGGTACCGCCACGCCAACGGCTCCTGGCGGACCCTCAAGACCACCGCGCGCAACCTCCTGGACGAGCCGAGCGTCGGCGGCATCGTGATAAACGTGCGCGACATCTCCCACAAGCCGACCCCCGAGGGCTCCGGCGAGGCGGTCCCCGGCGCCGGACTCTACGCCAGAACCCGCAAGCCTTAGAGCCCGGCGCTCCGGAGAGCCGCCGGCGTCACGCCCCCGTACTCCCGTAGACTCGGAGACGCACCGCCGGCCACCAGTTAACCTGCTCCCCATTTGCTCCTTATTTAGCGCCAGCTGGTCTGGTACGCTTCCTGCTCCTCGGTGCGGGTCTCGGGTACCACACCGAGGGTGTCGAGCTTGGTTGAGGCTACCAGCTGGTCGAGCTCGGCCGGGATGGGCTGAAGGCCGGAGGGGATGTCTTTGGAGTTCTTCGCCAGGTGGTGGGCGGCGAGCGCCTGCACGGCGAAGGTAAGGTCCATGATCTCCACGGGATGACCATCTCCACCAGCGAGGTTCACGAGCCGGCCCTTGACGATGACGTGGATGTTGCGGCCGTCGGGCATCTCGAACTCGGTGATGTTGTTACGCACCTCGCGCTCGGCCTTTGCGTTCTCCTCCAGCCAGGCGACGTCTATCTCGTGATCGTAGTGTCCAGCGTTAGCCAGAATCGCGCCGGTCTTCATGCGCTCGAAGTGCTCGGAGTTCAGGACCTTGAGGTTACCCGTACCGGTGACGAAGATGTCCCCGATCTCGGCGGCGTCGAGAGAGTTCTGGATCTCGTACCCCTCGGCGTAGGCTTCTAGCAGCTTTACCGGGTCGGGCTCGCACACGATGGTGCGGGCTCCCATGCCCTTGGCGTACTTGGCGAGGCCGCGGCCGACCCAACCAAAGCCCATCACCACGACCGTCTTGCCGGAGATAAACAGGTTGGTGTTGTACATCAGGCTAGAGAGCGAGGAGTGGCCCGTGCCGTAACGGTTGTCGAACATGTGCTTGCACAGCGCGTCGTTCGCCGCGAGCACCGGGAACGGCAGCACGTCCTCGGCGTCCATCGCCTTTAGCTTCAGGATGCCGGTCGTGGTCTCCTCGGAGGCCCCGATCACGTTATCGAGTAGGTCCGGGCGCTTCTCGATCATGCGCCCGACCAGCTCGGCGCCGTCGTCGACCATGATCTCCGGCGCGGTCTCGATGGTCTGCTCCAGGTACTGCTCGAACTCCTCGTCCGATGGGTCGTGGGTGGCGAAGACCCGCACACCCTGCTCGGCGAGGGCGGCGCACACGTCGTCCTGGGTCGAGAGCGGGTTCGAGCCGGCGACGGTTACCTCGGCCCCGGCCTCGTTCATTAGCTGCGCCAGGTAGGCGGTCTTAGCCTCCAGATGGATGCACATTGCGACCTTCTTGCCCGAGAGCGCCCCGTCGGCGAGCTGGTTCTTGAAGATGGTGTTAAGAACCGGCGAATGCTGGGCGGCCCAGTCAATCTTCAGTCGCCCCTTCGACGCGAGCGAAGGGTCCTTGATCACGGAATCCTTGATCATATCTCTCCTGTTCTCTTCCGAGCTGCTCTGCACTACTCTGCTCTGCTTTTTCTTGATCCACCTTACGATACAAGGCTCTCACATATTACATGCCTTTTCAGGTCTTCACACCTACCTCGAAGACGTTGGAGCATTTTTGAGCATACTGCCTCCGCTTCTAGCTACCGCCGTTAGCTGCCCCTACTGTATCCGGTATCCACTCCGTCCCAGGCTTTCAGCGCCCGGCGCAGCTCGCCGGGACGGTTGGTCATTATGGAGTCCGCGCCCAGCTCCAGCAGCCGGAGCATCCGTCGGGGCTCGTCTATCGTCCAGATGTCGACCCGGACGCCGCGGGCGTGGGCGGCCTCCACGAACCGTCCGGTCGCGAACTCCACTCCCCCGTACTCCACCGGGACCTGCAGGGAGTCGTAGGGCGGGTCGAGGAGCCCTTCGAGCCGGAGCAGGCTAAACGCGTAGAATCTGGCGACCTCCCACTTGGACGCGGCGGTCGCCACATGAGGGCCCTCGCCGACGCCGGAGAGCAGGCGGAAGCGGGAGATCAAGCCCCCATCCTGGGAAGCTACGAGCACGCGGTCCCGGGCTCCGGCGCGGTCTATCTCCTGCAGCACGGCCCGCTCGATTCCGGCTTGGTCCTCTTTTATATCCAGGTTCACCGTCATGCCGGGGAACTCCCGTAGCACTTCCCGCAGCGTCGGTATGCGCACCCCCTGGCCGCGGTACGGGTGACTCTCTTTCGCGCCGCCGGGCGCCGTGTCTCCGGGTGTGTCGTCCGGCGCGAATCGGTAACCCGCGTCCAGCGAGCGCAGCTCCTCCAGCGTTCTGTCGCGCACCGCCCCCGAGCCATCTGTCGTGCGCCCCAGCATCTCATCGTGGATGGCGACCACGTGGCCGTCCCTCGAAAGGTGCACGTCCGTTTCCAGGCCCCCGGCGCCGGAGGCCCGCGCCTCCCGGAAAGCCTCCAGAGTGTTCTCCGGCGCGGCCGCCGAGGCTCCGCGATGTGCCACGTTGCGCGGCCACTCCTCCCCTACTGCGAGAGCCTCGTCCCGGCGGAAAGCGGCTACTGCCACGAGCACCGCGACCGCGGTCAACAAGAGGATCAGGCCCACCGCCATTATGTAGCGCCTCGTGTCCACCGGGCAAAGTTAGCATACGCCACGACGCCGGAGATCGAAAAGGCTCGTGATAAACTTGCCCGGCGTGATCCCATCCCGCCCAAAGCGCCTTCCGCGCCCCCCGAACCGGCTGCTGGTGGCCGCTACTATTTTGCTCCCGGCACTCATCTTCGCGCTAGGGTAAATCGACATTTGAGATAGCATCACTTCACTCGCGGACAAGAGACCGAGTGAGGTAGAGATGCCTAAACGCTACGAGCTTACAGACAAGCAATGGCACCAGATAGAGGATCTGCTACCCGG
>NZ_LEKH01000005.1:205947-224397 GCF_001029505.1 Rubrobacter aplysinae
CCGGGTAGCAGATCCTCTATCTGGTGCCATTGCTTGTCTGTAAGCTCGTAGCGTTTAGGCATCTCTACCTCACTCGGTCTCTTGTCCGCGAGTGAAGTGATGCTATCTCAAATGTCGATTTACCCTAGAGGCCAACCGCCGTAACGCTCTCTGGTATACTCTCCGGCGAGTTCCGGCGAGGTCGTTGTGACGCTCTTCGAAATATTCGAAGCTGCCAACGGGGCGTGGCGCAGTCTGGTAGCGCACCTGCTTTGGGAGCAGGGGGTCGGAGGTTCGAATCCTCTCGCCCCGACACGCCGAGCAAGCTGGCGAGATGGCCCGGCGGACTCGATGCCACATGATGTCGCGCGGGTGTAGCTCAACGGTAGAGCCCCAGCCTTCCAAGCTGGTTATGGGGGTTCGATTCCCCTCACCCGCTCTCGACCCCGCGGGGTCCTCGCGCCCGTAGCTCAGTTGGATAGAGCAGCGGACTTCTAATCCGCAGGCCGCA
The DNA here is from genome assembly GCF_001029505.1 of Rubrobacter aplysinae. Classification (NCBI taxonomy): domain Bacteria; kingdom Bacillati; phylum Actinomycetota; class Rubrobacteria; order Rubrobacterales; family Rubrobacteraceae; genus Rubrobacter; species Rubrobacter aplysinae. The sequence continues at coordinate 206,438 of NZ_LEKH01000005.1, forward strand.
GGTTCGAGCCCTGCCGGGCGCGCCCGAATCACCGTCGCGCGCAACCGCTACGCTACAAGGTCCGGTACCGCCGGTTCGTCGTCACCAGGTAATCTCCAAATTCCAGCCCCGTGCAGGGTAGCCCGCCTCGGGAGAAGGGCACGCGACCGGAGAGGGCATGAGAGAGCATAGTGGAGAGGCCGGGACATCGTTGTTACTGTATGCCGAAGATGCAGAGGCTGCCGAATGTTCGCACCGCGCCAAACGGTGCGGATGATGCGAGGCAGATCGTGAAAAAGGAGGGTTAGCGTGAGGGTACTGGTTTTAGGCGGGGACGGGTTCTGCGGCTGGCCGACGGCGCTGCACCTCTCGGCCCAGGGATATGAGGTGGCCATCGCCGACAACCTCTCTCGCCGTAAGATAGACGTAGAGCTAGAGTGCGACTCGCTAACCCCCATCCGCCCGATGGGCGAGCGTCTTGGTGCCTGGGAGGAGCTGACCGACAACCGGATACAGTTCCACCAGCTAAACGTCGCCGAGAACTACCGCCAGCTTTATGATCTGCTTCTGGAGTGGCAGCCGGACGGAGTGATCCACTTCGCCGAGCAGAGAGCCGCGCCCTACTCCATGAAGAGTAGCAACCACAAGCGCTACACCGTGGACAATAACCTCAACGCCACCAACAACCTGCTCGCGGCGATCTCGGAGAGCGGGCTAGACCCCCACGTGGTCCACCTCGGCACGATGGGCGTGTACGGCTACGGCAGTGCCGGGATGCGGATACCGGAAGGCTACCTAACGGTAAAGGTAGAGACCGAAGAAGGGGACCTCGTAGAGCAGGAGATACTGTACCCGCCGAACCCCGGCAGCATCTACCACTTAACGAAGACCCAGGATCAGCTCCTGTTCGCCTTCTACAACAAAAACGACTCGCTAAGGGTCACCGACCTGCACCAGGGCATCGTGTGGGGAACCCAGACCGAAGAGACCAAGCTAGACGAGCGTCTCATAAACCGCTTCGACTACGACGGAGACTACGGCACCGTGCTTAACAGGTTCCTGATGCAGGCGGCGGTAGGCTACCCCATGACGGTACACGGCACCGGAGGGCAGACGCGGGCCTTCATCCACATACAGGACACAGTGCGCTGCATACAGCTGGCACTAGAGAACCCGCCACAGACCGGAGACAGGGTACAGGTCTACAACCAGATGACCGAGACCCACCGCCTGAGAGACCTCGCAAAGCTCGTGGCCGAGAAGACCGGGGCGGAGATAGATTACGTGGAGAACCCCCGTTCAGAGGCCGCCGAGAACGAGTTGAACGTAAGGAACGACCGCTTTCTGGATCTCGGGTTGGAGCCGACTACCCTGAGTGGAGGGCTTTTGGAGGAGGTAACGGAGATAGCGGGCAAGTACGCTTACCGCTGCGACACCTCGAAGATACCCGCCACTTCGCTGTGGAGACCGGAGCAGCGAGCCGCCCACAACACGCCCCTGCATTCCGCGGACGGGCGATAGTATCTCCGTGTAGCTCGGCCCCGCTAGCCGAGCCGGGCCGGGGGCTGCTTCCCGGATGGCGGAAGCGCCGGGTTTCGAGCCACTGTTTACCCGCTCCGTAGCGTGGTCAGCTCCCGGGCGCCGGTAGGGTGTGAGGTTTGATTCCACCTCTTCTCGGGGTGAAAGCCCGGTTGGCGGCTGGTAGACTCTGTACGTTCGTGGTGACCGTAGCTCAGTTGGTTAGAGCACTGGATTGTGGCTCCAGAGGTCGCGGGTTCGAGACCCGTCGGTCACCCTCGCGGGATTCTTTACCTCTTTACCAACGGGAGTGTCGTAATATCGCCGTCTGGTAACGGGGCTGCAGCGTGCTGGATGGGTCCACCTGTAGCGTCCTGATGTATGCTAAAAACACACAGCGTATCCGGGTTCGGACGATTCGGATGGTGCCTTGAGTTTTTGAGTTGGCATATCTAGTTTAGCGGGTGGATTAGAGCAGAGTATGGGCATTGCGGGGGACATAGCACTGATCCTGATCGCCGCCTTCGCCGGGGGTGTGATCGCGCAGCGCCTCGGGTTGCCGCTTATCCTCGGGTACATCGTCGCCGGGGTGGTCGTCGGGCCGAACACGGGTGGTCCGACCATCGGGGACGTGCACGAGATCGAGCTTCTGGCCGAGATCGGGGTGGCGCTCCTGCTCTTTACCATCGGGCTCAACTTTCCGCTGCGCGAGCTGTTGCCGGTAAAGCGTATAGCGATCTTCGGCACCATCATCCAGATGTCGCTGACCATCGCCTTCGGGTACGGGCTCGCCCAGGTCCTGGGGCTCGGCTGGGAAGAGTCGGTGTGGTTCGGGGCCCTGCTGTCGCTGTCGAGTACGGCGGTCGTGCTCAAGACGCTCACCGAACAGGGCGTCATAAACACCCTGGCGAGCCGGGTGATCGTGGGCATGCTCATAATCCAGGACCTCGCGGTGGTGCCCCTGATAATCATTCTTCCGGAGCTGGGTAACGTGAGCGGCGGGCTCGCGGAGCTCGGCATCTCGGCGGTCGAGGCCGCGTTGTTTATCGGGGGGATGGCGCTTTTCGGGACCAGAATTTTCCCGTGGCTGATGCACCGCATCGCGGGCTGGAACTCGCGGGAGCTTTTCCTCATCTCCATCGTGGCAATCGGCCTCGGGGTAGGCTACGGGACGTACCTTTTCGGGCTATCCTTCGCGTTCGGGGCGTTCGTCGCGGGGATGGTCCTCAGCCAGTCGGACTACTCGCACCAGGCGCTCGCGGATATCGCGCCCCTGCGGGACGTGTTCGCCATGCTGTTCTTCGTCTCCGTCGGTCTCCTCATAGACCCGGCGTTCTTGCTGGACAACCTCCTGACCGTCGGGCTCGTGGTCCTCGCAGTGCTGGTATTCAAGGGTCTCATCTTCGCGGGCGTCGCCCGGGGATTTGGTTACGGGAACATCGCGCCTTTCGCCGTGGGGTTCGGGCTTTTCCAGGTCGGCGAGTTCTCTTTCGTGCTGGCGCGCGAGGGGGTCAACTCCGGGGCGGTGTCGAGCCAGACCTACTCCATAGTGCTCACGACGGCGGTGGTTACGATGTCGCTGACGCCGTTCGCCACCCGTCTCGCGCCGCGGGTGTACGGGCTGTGGCGGCGGCGCTATCCGCAGGAGACGATGCGGACCTTCAACCTGCCGGATACCGGGCTGCGGGAGCACGTGATCGTGGCGGGATTCGGACGTGTGGGGAGCTTCGTGTCGGGGATGCTCGACCGGCTCGACCAGAGGTTCGTTATCGTGGAGAGCAGCCCCCGGCGGGCCGAGGAGGCGCGGGAGGCGGGGTTCCCGGTGGTCTTCGGCGACGCCTCCGCCGAGCCGGTGCTGGAGGCCGCGGACATCGCCGACGCGAGGCTGGTCGTCTTGACGGTGCCGGACGCCCTGGACGCGCGGATGGTCGTCGAGCGGGTGCGCGGGTTCAGCCCGGACGTACACATCGTGGCCCGCTCTTCGAGCGCCGAGCAGCTACAGGACTTCGGCAAGCTCGGCATTTACGAGGCCGTGCAGCCCGAGTTCGAGGCCGCGCTGGAGCTCGGACGTCAGGCGCTCGTGCACCTGGACATAGAGGCCGGCGAGATACAGCGGTTCTCGGACCAGGTCAGAGGCGAGCTCTACGCCCCGATAGTAGGAGGCTCGGACGACGGGATGCTCGACCAGCTACGCCGGGCGACGCGGCTTATAGAGACCGAGTGGATACGCCTGCGGGATAACAGCCCGGTCCTGGGCCGCAGCATCGGTGAGCTGCAGATCCGTAACATCGCCGGAGCCTCCATCGTAGCGGTCGTCCGGGACGACGAGGTCATCGCGAGCCCCGGCCCGGAGGTGGCGTTTCAGTCCGGCGATACGGCGGTCGTGCTCGGCTCCCGCGAGCAACGCGCCACCTTCCGGGAGATGATCGAGGCCGGCACCGTCGCCGCCGCCAGCGGCGCGGGCGGGGCTACAACACACGATAATGATGGAGATGGCCGAGGTCTGTAGTTGCCTCGGCAGTGGCCTCGGCAGGCCCGCGGCGGGCGGGCTTGCGCCCTCAGCGTAAAGCTCTAGGGGCCGCGGAGCCGGTTAGCGGGCGGCTGTTATAATCCGGCGCAGGCTATTCAGGGCCCCTGGCGCGCGAGAGTGGTGGAACGGTAGACACGCTAGATTTAGGATCTAGTGCCCTAGTGGCGTGCGGGTTCAAATCCCGCCTCTCGCACCACGTCACGTACCGTGTAGCACCATGCGGTACCGTACTGTACCGCGCAGAGTAACAACCTTCGCGGGTGCGCGAGCGGGACCGGTAAGAGCAGATAAGAGATGAGAAGTTGGAGAGTCGAGAAGAGTTGGAGCGTATGACGGAATCTAAGACGGCCAGTGTCACCCAGCTTGAGGACAACAAGGTTCGCCTTGACGTGGAGGTCTCGGGAGAGGCCGTCAAGGAGGGCGTCGAGGCCAAGGTGGACGAGCTCAAGCAGCAGGTCCGGGTGCCGGGTTTCCGTCCGGGGAAGGCGCCGCGCCGGGTTATAGAGAGCCAGGTCGGCAAGGACTACCTGTACATGGAGGCGCTACAGGAGAGGCTGCCGCAGTGGTACTCTCGGGCCGTCGTCGAGACCGAGATACGCCCCATAGACCAGCCCCAGATAGACTTCGAGGAGTCGCCGGACGAGGAGAACGGGTTCAAGTTCTCGGCGACGGTAGAGGTCAGGCCGGAGGCCAAGCTCGGCGAGTACAAGGGCCTCGAGGTCCCAAAGCGCGAGGCCGGGATAGACGAGGAGCAGGTCGAGGAGCAGATCGAGGAGATGCGCGGCCAGTTCGCCACCCTCGCCGCCGTGGAGGGCCGTCCGGCCCAGGAGGGCGACTTCGCGATCATAGACTTCAAGGGCGAGCTGATGTCGGGCGGCGAGCTGCCCGGCGGCGAGGCCGAGGACTACATGCTGGAGATCGGCAAGGGCGAGCTCTTAGAGGACTTCGAGAACAACGTCGTGGGGATGAGCGCGGGCGAGCGCAAGCAGTTCGCCGTTACCTTCCCGATGGACTACGGCGAGGAGTCGCTGCGCGGGCAGTCGGTACTCTTCCGGGTGCACGTCAAGGAGATCAAGGAGCGCGAGCTGCCGCCGCTGGACGACGACTTCGCCGCAGAGGCGAGCGAGTTTGACACCCTGGAGGAGTTCCGGCAGGGCGTGCGCGATCAGCTCGGGGAGCAGCTCCAGCAGCAGATACAAGGCGAGTTCCGGGGCCGGGCGCTGGACGAGGCCGCCAAAAATGCCGAGGTGCTGGTGCCCGAGCCGATGGTTGACGAGAAGGCCGGGGAGATGCTCCAGAGCTTCGAGCGTTCCATTCAGCAGCAGGGGCTAGACCCGCAGCAGTACTACCAGATAGCCGGCGTGGACCCCGAGGAGATGAAGCAACGCGTCCGCCCCGACGCCGAGGACACGGTAAAGAAAGAGCTCGTGCTGGACGCGGTGGCCGTGGCCGAAGGGCTCGAAGCCGACGAGGAAACGGTAATGCACGAGGTCGGGCACCTCGCCGAGGAGTCGGGCCGGAGCGCCGAGCAGGTCGTGGCGACCATGCGGGCCAACGGCACCTACTCCATGCTCGAAGAAGAGGTGGTGCGGCAGAAGGCGCTGGAGCTGATAGCCGAGAGCGCCGTGCCCGTCGAGATGCCCGAGGAAGAGCAGGAAGAGGCCGAGGAGCTGGAGGGCGTCGAGGGCGAGGCTCGGGCCGGAACCTCGGAAGAGGCCAACGAAGAAACCGAAGAAACTAATGAGACTGACGAAGAGGAAGAGGGACAGAAGTGAGCGGATACGATGATCTGGGGATCGGTGGCATCCCGCAGGACGTAATCCCCTACGTAATAGAGCAGAGCCCTCGGGGCGAGCGGGCGATGGACATCTACTCGCGGCTCTTAAAGGACCGCATCATCTTTCTCGGCACTCCGGTCGACGATCAGGTCGCGAACGCCATCATGGCACAGCTTTTGCACCTCGAATCGGAGGATCCGGACCAGGACATACACCTGTACATAAACTCTCCGGGTGGCAGCGTCTCGGCGGGGCTCGCCATCTACGACACGATGCAGTTCGTGAACCCGAGCATCTCGACTACCGCTCTCGGGATGGCGGCCTCGATGGGCGCTTTCCTCTTGGCGGCCGGCGCGGAGGGCAAGCGGAACGCGCTGCCCAACACGCGGGTACTGCTGCACCAGCCGTCGGTCGGAGGTATCGGCGGTCAGGCCACGGACGTGGAGATCCACGCCAGGGAGCTTATCCGCACCAAGCGGCGGCTGAACGAGATCCTGGCGAGCCACACCGGTCAGGACTACGAGAAGATCGAGCGCGACACCGACCGCGACTACATCATGGGCGCGGAGGAAGCCGTGGACTACGGCGTCATAGACAACATCGTCCGCCAGCACTAGGGATACCAGGGAGCAACGGGAGAGCTTGAAACCCGCAGCCGAACATCTGCAACATCTGGGAGGCTTCTAATGAGGGATCCGTCGGATCAGCTACAGTGCTCTTTCTGCGGCAAGAGCCAGCGGCAGGTCAAGAAGCTGATCGCCGGGCCTGGGGTGTACATCTGCGATGAGTGCATCGAGCTCTGTAACGAGATCATCGACGAGGAGTTCTCCGGGCCGGAGATAGCCCAGCAGGACGAGCTGCCAAAGCCACAGGAGATCAACCGCATCCTCAACGAGTACGTGATCGGCCAGGAAGAGGCCAAGAAGGTCCTCTCCGTCGCCGTCTATAATCACTACAAGAGGGTCGGGATCTCCAACGAAGCGGCCGATGGTACCGAGCTCTCCAAGTCGAACATCCTCATGCTCGGCCCTACGGGTTCCGGAAAGACGCTGCTCGCCCAGACCCTGGCCCGCATCCTCAACGTCCCGTTCGCCATCGCCGACGCCACCGCGCTCACCGAGGCCGGGTACGTCGGGGAGGACGTGGAGAACATCCTCCTGAAGCTGATCCAGGCCGCCGACTTCGACACCAAGAAGGCGGAGACCGGGATCATCTACATAGACGAGATCGACAAGGTCGCCCGCAAGTCGGATAACCCCTCCATAACCCGCGACGTCTCCGGCGAGGGCGTGCAGCAGGCGCTGCTGAAGATTCTCGAAGGCACGGTCGCCTCGGTGCCGCCCCAGGGCGGGCGCAAGCACCCGCACCAGGACTTCTTGCAGATAGACACGAAGAACATCCTGTTTATCTGCGGCGGCGCGTTCGGCGGGCTCGAAGAGGTCGTGCAGCAGCGGGTCGGCAAGCGGAGCATCGGCTTCGGCGGCGACCTCTCGAACCAGGCGGAAGGGGAGAAGAGCGAGCTCCTGCAGCAGACTCAGCCCGAGGACCTGCTCAAGTTCGGCCTAATTCCCGAGTTCGTCGGGCGGCTGCCGATAGTCTCCACGCTGCGGATGCTGGAGGAGGAGGACCTGGTCCGCATCCTCACCGAGCCGAAGAACGCGCTGGTGCGACAGTACCGGCAGTTCTTCCGCTACGACAGGATAGACCTCAACTTCACCGACGACGCCCTCTCCGCCGTGGCCCGGCAGGCGCTCGAACGCGGTACCGGGGCGCGCGGGCTGCGGAGCATCCTGGAGACGGCGCTGTTGCCGACGATGTACGACCTGCCGAGCCGGGCGGACGTGTCGAAGTGCGTCGTGGACGCCGATACGGTGGACGAGGGCGTGCAGCCGACGCTCGTGACCGGCTCTAATAGCGGCAAGTACTCCTACGACGAGGAAGAAGAGAGCGCGTAGGGCGGCGTTGGGCGAAGCCAGGGAGATACCGAAAACCTACGAACCGGCGGAGGTCGAAGGGCGGCTGTACGCCGAGTGGGAGCGCCTGGGCGCTTTCGAGGCCGACCCGGATTCCGGACGCGAGCCATACAGCATAGTCCTGCCGCCGCCGAACGTTACCGGCGCGCTGCACATGGGCCACGCGCTGAACGGTTCTATTCAAGACACCCTCACCCGCCGCGCCCGCATGAAGGGCTACGAGGCGCTGTGGCTGCCCGGCACAGACCACGCCTCCATAGCATTGCAGAACGTCGTCGAGCGCAAGGTGGCCCGCGAAGAGGGCGTGACACGCTGGGAGATGGGCCGCGAGGAGTTTCTGGAGCGTTGCTGGGAGTTCGCGCTGGAGTCGCGCGGCACCATCCTCGGCCAGATGAAGCGCCTCGGCGCGTCGGTTGACTGGTCGCGTCTGCGGTTCACGATGGACGAGGGCTACATAGACGCGGTACTGACCGCCTTCGTGGAGCTGTATGACTCCGGCCTGATCTATCGCGGCAACCGCATCACCAACTGGTGCCCGCGCGACCGCTCCGCCATAAGCGACCTCGAGGTCAACTACGAGGAGGTGGACGGGCGGCTGTACGGGCTTCGATACCCGTTCGCCGACGGTAAAGGACCGCGCGAGAACGGCGAGGAGTGGGTGCAGGTCTTCACCACCCGCCCGGAGACCATGCTCGGCGACGTCGCGCTCGTGGTGAGCCCGGACGACGAACGTTACCGGGACATAGTCGGCCGCAGGGTGACGGTGCCGTTCGTCGAGCGCGAGGTCGAGATCCTGGCCGACGACTACGTGGACCCCGAGTTCGGGACCGGAGTCCTCAAGGTCACCCCGGCCCACGACCCCAACGACTTCGAGATCGGCCAGCGACTCGGCCTCGAACGGGTCAACGTCATGAACCCGGACGGCACGATAAACGCCGAGGGCGGCCCGTTTGAGGGTCAGACTCGCGAAGAAGCCCGGAAGGCGGTCGCCGACGGACTTTCAGAGCGCGGGCTGCTCGGCGAGGTCCGGGAGTACGTCCACCGCGTCGGGCACTGTGACCGGTGCGGCGCGGTTATCGAGCCGTGGTTATCTGAGCAGTGGTGGGTCTCGATGCGGGAGCTGGCCGGGCCCGCAATAGAGGCTTTGCGGGACGAGGAGATCACGGTCTACCCGGATACGTGGCGGCGGGAGACGATCCGGTGGCTGGAGAATCTCCAAGACTGGAACGTCTCTCGTCAGCTCTGGTGGGGGCAACGAATACCGATCTGGTACGGTCCGGACGGTGACACGGTGGCCAGCAAGGAGTCGCCCGGCGAAGGCTACGAGCAGGACCCCGACATCCTGGACACGTGGTTCTCAAGCGCTCTGTGGCCGATAGCCACGATGGGCTGGCCCGAGGAGACCGGGGACCTCGAGTTCTTCTATCCGACGAGCCTGTTGTCCACGGCGCGGGAGATCATGTACCTGTGGGTTGCGCGCATGATCATGACCGGACTCCGGTACCGGGGCGAGGTGCCGTTCCGCAAGATAAACGTCCACTCAATCGTGCTCGCCGCCGACGGCACCAAGATGAGCAAGTCCAAGGGCAACGTCATAGATCCGCTTGACCTCTTCGACGAGTACGGCACGGACGCGGTACGCTTCGGCCTCCTATACCAGTCCTCGACCCAGGACTTTGCCTACTCCCACGACCGCGCTCTGCAGGGCCGCGGCTTCGTTACCAAGCTGTGGAACGCGATGCGCTTCGTCGCCAGCTTCCCGGAGCCGGGCGGAGATACTGAAAACGGCGAGCCGTCGGAGCCCTCTTACGCGGACCGTTGGATCGTCTCTTCTTTCGATCGCACCGCCCGCGAGTACGACGCGCTGCTAGAAGAGTGCGAGTTCTCCGAGGCGATGCGCCGCATCTACGACTTCGCCTGGCACGAGTTCGCCGACTGGTACATCGAGATCGCCAAGGCCGCTCCTTCTCCTCATACCCCGAGCATTATCCGGGAGGTGTTCTACGGTCTCCTGAAGCTTCTGCACCCCGTGATGCCGTTCGCCACCGAGGAGATGGCCCAGATGCTGGGCTACGCGGGCGACGCGGACCGGGACGAGCTTCTTGCCCGCCAGGAGTTCCCGGTGCGCGACGAGCCTCGCGAGGATACGGAGGCCGAACGGGTGCTGGACGTTACCCGGCGCTCCGTCTCCGCCGTGCGCTCGTTCCGGGCCGAGTCGAAGGTCGAGGGCGGGCTGGAGGGCCGTGCGCCGGAGGGCTCGGATGCCGCGGTGTTCGCCGCCCTGGCCGGCGTAGAGGTGGTAGACACGGTGGACGGCTCTACCAGAGCCACGCTGCCGGCGGGGGATGATCTCGTGGTCGAGATCTCGCTCTCAGAGGAGATGCGCCAGAACGAGATAGAACGCCTGCGCCGTGAGATCGGGCGCGTGGAGGGTGAGCTTGAGCGCGTGCAGGGCAAGCTCGCCAACGAGCAGTTCGTCGAGCGCGCCCCGGCGGAGGTGGTCGGCGCGGAGCGTGAGAAGCGCGACGCAAACGCCCGCATGCTGGAGACGCTCCGCGCCCGGCTCGACTCCTACCTCTAGCCCTGCATACCCGCCTCTCCTACGACGAGGTCTGCGCCGAGCTGGACCGCCGGCAGTGGATCACGCTCGGACTCGAACGCGTCCGGGAGCTTCTGGCGGCTCTCGGTAACCCACACCGGGAGCTGCGTACCGTGCAGGTCGTCGGAACCAACGGGAAGGGGACGACGGCCCTCTCGCTGGCCCGTGCGCTTGGAGCGGAGGGCCATCCGGCCGGGGCGTACCTGTCTCCACACTTGATCTCCTACACCGAGCGTGTCCGGCTCGGGGGGCGCTACGCTTCCGAGGAGGAGTTCGCCGCCGGGATGGGCCGCGCCATCCGCACCGCCGACGAGCACGGGATCTCCGCCTCCCAGTTCGAGTTGCTGACTGCCGGGGCCCTCCTCATGTTCGCCGAAGCCGGGCTCTCGTGGGCCGTGCTCGAGGCCGGTCTCGGGGCCCGCCACGATGCGACCTCCGCCGCCGGAGCCGAGGCCGTCGTGCTGACCAACGTCGCCCTCGACCACACCGAGTACCTCGGTGACACGGTGGAGGAGATCGCCGCCGAAAAGCTCGCCAGCCTCCATAGCGGATCTACCCTGATCCTCGGCTCGGGAGACCGGACGGTGGTACAGGCGGCCCGCCGCGCATGCGAAAGCGTGGGCGCCGGACTCGTGGAGGCCTGGGACTCAGAGCTCGATCCCGCCGAGACTCCGGAGCTCGCTTCTCTAGCTCCGTACGCGAGGCGCAACGTGGCGCTCGGGTTGCGGGCCGCCGGTACGCTCCTCGGCCACGACGTGAGGTCGGAGACCCGCAGAGAGGTCGCGGCCAGGACGGGCCTGCCGGGGCGGTTTGAGCGCGCGGAACTCCGCGGTGTACCGGTGGTGGTGGACGGCGGGCACAACCCTGCCGGCCTCGCGGCGGCTCTGGACGGCGTGTGCAGCGTGTATCCGGGCCGGCCACTTGGCGTCGTGTTCGCAGCCTTGCGGGGAAAAGACATACCAAGTATGCTAGCGGCGCTGAAAGACCGGGCCGACTCTCTAAGGATCGTGCGGCCCGATAACGAGCGGGCCGCGGAGCCCGGCTGGATACAACGGGAGTTCGGGCCGCGAGATTCCAGAGGGAGAGGGGCGGAGCTGGAGGGGGACGTAGGAGAGGCGCTTGAGCGCGCCGTGGCGGAGATGGAGGAGACCGGCGGGGTGGTCCTGGTGACGGGCTCTCTGTACACCGCCGCCGAAGCCTTGTCCCGGCTCCGCCGCTCCGGCGAGTCCGGGGAGAGGCTCGATGAAGGGCGGTAAGGTTGGAAATTCTGGTATTTACCGGGGTTCCCCGGCTTTGATACGGGGAGGCCCGTGAGCCCTTTTTCTCCTTTTGCCCCTTTTGCCGGGGGTGGTGCGCTGGCCTTGCAGGGTGTGGATCCCTTCAGGCTCATAAGCGATGTACTGAGCAGCACGGTGCTCCGGACGGTTATGGTGGCCCTCCTGCTCCTGCTGGTAGTGCTGTGGCTCGCGCTCGTGTACTGGACCTACGCCGACGCCTCCCGCCGGGGCACCTGGAAGTTTGTGTGGGGTGCTATCTCGATCCTGCTCCCGTTCGTCGGGACGCTGGTGTACCTGATCGTACGTCCCCCCGAGTATCTGCTCGACCACCGCGAAAGGGAGCTGGAGCTTGCCGTCCTCGAACGCGAGCTGCGCGAGCAGGTCAACCAGTGCCCGAACTGCCGCGCCATGGTCGAGAAGGATTTCCTGTTGTGCCCGGAGTGCGGCTGGGAGCTCAAGCGGCCGTGCGTAAACTGTAGCCGGCCCCTGAGCCTGCGCTGGAGCGTCTGCCCGTACTGCGAAACCGAGCAGGAGGCCGCGCCCCACGACCCGCACAAGCCCCACAACGAACACTGAGTCACGCCAGCCTGTATCATTCCGGCCCGGTGCCGGCTGCGGGGCCCGTGAAGCCCCGGACCGGAGCACGAAAAGAAAACACCAAAAGAGAAGGTGGTAGACGTGGAACAGACTCTGATACTGGTCAAGGGTGACGGGGTCCGGCGCAAGCTCGTCGGCGAGGTGATAGGCCGTATAGAGCGCAAGGGTCTCGACATCCGCCAGATGCAGCTAATGGACGTGAGCCGGGAGAAGGCCGAGGAGCACTACGGCGAGCACCGGGACAAGCCGTTCTTCGGCGAGCTGGTGGACTTTATAACCTCCACGCCCGTGGTCGCGATGCGCGTGGAGGGCGAGGGGGCGATAGGCCAGATGCGCGGCCTGATGGGCGCGACCAACCCGGCCGACGCCGCGCCCGGCACCATCCGGGGCGACCTCGCACTCTCGATCACCGAGAACATCGTCCACGGCTCCGACTCGCCCGAGAGCGCCGAGCGTGAGCTAGAGCTCTTCTTCGAGAAGAGCTGAGAGAGTAGCCCGTAGTTGCGGTTCATCCTCGCCTCGGAGTCGGCCCGCCGCGTGGAGCTTCTCCGGCGCGCCGGCTACGATTTCGAGGCCCGCAGGAGCGGTTTCCCCGAGGTGAGCCGTGAAGATCCAGCCGACACCGCCGAGGAGAACGCCCGGGGCAAGGCGCTGGCCGTGGCCCGCGAGGAGCCCGGCAGCCTCGTGCTCGCCTCGGACACCGTGGTGTACGAGCCCGGAGCCGGGGTGCTCGGCCAGGCCGCGGACGCTGCGGAGGTACGCCGGATGCTGGGCCTGCTCTCGGGCCGCGAGCACGAGGTGTATACCGCCGTCGCCGTCGTCACGCCGGGCTCGGATACCGATGTCCGGCGGGAGGTTACGCGGGTCGGGATGCGTGAAGTGTCCGAGGCGGAGCAGGAAGCCTACGCCGCCGACGGCGAGGGGGTAGGGAAGGCCGGAGGCTACGCAATACAGGGTCTGGCCGCGATCTTCGTCGAGCGGATACAGGGCGACTATACGAGCGTCGTCGGGCTGCCGCTCTCGCTTACGGCCCGGATGCTCGCCGCGCACGGCGTACGGTGGTACGGATGATCCCGGCGGGACGGAGAAGATGGCGGAGCGTCGCCGCTACACGATAAAGCAGCTCCCGCCGGAGCTCAGGCCGCGCGAGCGCCTGCTCTCCGAGGGGCCCGCCGCACTCTCGACGGCGGAGCTTCTGGGGCTCGTGTTCGGCCACGGCACCCGTGAGAAGACGGCGGTCGAGCTCGCAGAGGAGGTTATCTCGGAGGCCGGAGGCCTCTTTGGGCTCTACAACGTCTCCGTCCACGACCTCGTCGGGGTCAACGGGGTAGGAGAGGCGAAGGCGTGCCTCGTGCTCGCCTCTGTGGAGCTCGGCAAGAGGATAGGGAGGGTGCGCGATCCGGGGCGTCCCACGGTCGCCTCGCCGCAGGACGTGGACAACCTGCTCCGGGGGCGTATCGCCACCCAGGACCGGGAGAACTTCGTCGTGGTGCTCCTGAACCAGAAGAACGAGGTGCTGGAGTCGCCGACCGTCTCCGTCGGGACGCTGTCGGCCTCGCTCGTACATCCCCGGGAGGTCTTCAAGCCCGCGGTACGAGCGAGCGCCGCGAGCGTGATCCTTGCCCACAACCATCCTTCCGGCGACACGGAGCCCAGCGCCGAGGACCGGGAGGTAACGCGGAGGATCTCGGAAGCCGCGGAGATCCTCGGCATAGAGGTGCTGGATCACGTGATCTTGGGCCGCGGTTACTTTAGTATGAAACAGGGTGGCCTGATCTGAACCCGATCCGACCGCTCTCCGGCCCGTTGCCGCGGCGCGGGGCCTGGTACTTGCCAACATCGAGCTTGAAGAGTGGGTGTGGATGCCCGGCAGTCCGTCTAAGACCTTTTGGCCCTGGAAAGTGCTGTCTCCAGCCTCCACCGGTGCAGGTCGGTCTCCTGCGCGCCGGGTCGCCCCGGGGCAACCGGCACTCCCGGAGGGACTCTAGGCTGTGGCACGGCGCAGGAGAGGCGGGAGACGTGGCGTGGCCGGTCTCGTCGTGCTGTGCCTGGCGGCCCTGGTGCTGTTTACCGTTTACGTCAGGGAGGGCGACGCCGGCCCGCTTCACACGGTCCAGCTCGGGGCCTACGAGGTTCTACGTCCCGTCCGGGAGGCCGTGGGGGCGGCCGCCTCCCCGCTATCCGGGGCGGGCGAGAGGGTGTCGGGCGCGCTTTCGACCGACGAGCAAGACGAGCTCAGGAGCGAGCTGCGCGAGTACCGGGAGCGGGCCGCCGAGGCCGCCGCGCTAGAGGAGGAGAACGAGCGCCTGCGGAGCATGCTCGACGGCGCGAATCCCGGCTACGAGTACGCCCCGCTCGCCGGGGTCATATCTCCGGTAGGGGAGCAGTTCACGGAGCGCATGGTTATAGACGCGGGCTCTGAACAGGGCGTAGAGAGCGGCCAGCCCGTGGTGGTCGGCGAGCGGACGCTGATCGGGAGGACGACCGGCAGGATCACGGCCGAGACTTCTGAGGTGATGCTCGTCGGAGACCCGAACTTCGCCGCCGGGGTGCGCATCGTGCCGCCGCAGGGGGGACGGACGCAGGAGAAGGACACGACAGAGGCGCCGCTAGCCGCGGGGCTTCTCAGGAGCCACTGGCGTGACTCGCTGATCGTGGAGTACGTGGACCGCGACGCCCGGGCCAAGAAGGGAGACTTCGTCGTGACCAGCGGCCGGGTCGGGGAGCGGAGGCTGCTCTTTCCGCCGGGCCTGTTGGCGGGCACCGTGTCCTCGGTGGAATCTGAGGATATAGACCAGTATCAGGAGGTCCGGGTCGAGCCCGCCGAGCGCCCGCAGGACGTACATCAGGTCCGGGTGATACTCGATTGGTAAGCCGGGGCTCGCGTGGGGAAACTTCCAGGGTGTCCCGGACGCCTCCGAGCGTGGACGATGACCGGGGCCCGGTAATTTATCGGGCCTCCACCGCCCGGGCCGTGGCGCTGGTCTCCGTCGGCGCTCTCTCACAGGCCGTGGTCGTGCCCTACCTGGACTTCGGGCTCCTGGCTCCGGCCCTGATGGTGCTGTGCGTGGTCGTGGCGGCCTCCGGCTTGAAGTGGTCCGTGGCGTTGCCGGTCGGGTTCTTCGGCGGGATACTGGTGGATGCCTTCGGGGCCGGGCTCTTCGGGGTCGGCGCCTTGAGCGGCGTTATCGCGGCCGCGATATCCTGCTGGGCGGGGGCGGCGGATAACGGCGGCGCGAACCGGCTGCGGCTCGCGGGCGTCGTAGCCTCAGCGGTCATCGCCCACGACCTTGCGAGCGTCGCCGCGCTCGGGTTGTCGGGGGAGTCCTGGCCGCCGCTGGCTGATTTCCTGCTGCTCGGAGCTCTGCCGGATGCGGCGCTAAACGCCCTGCTGGCCTACCTGGCCGGGGTTGCGCTATCGAGACTGGTACTGACGAGGGAGAAGCCGTGGACGTAAGCCGGGAGAGAGCGAGGAGGTCCGGGAAGAGTCCCGGGCGCCACCGGAGGGCGGGTCTGCTGTGGAGTCTGGGTCACATGGATCTGCCGTTGCTCCTCGCCGGGCTCGGGCTCTCGGCGTTCGGGGTCTTCGCGATGTACATCGTGGACACGGATACCGGCTACGACTACGCGAGCAACCAGTTTCTGGGTTTTCTGGGGGGATCCGTGATCGCGCTGATGCTGGTGATCCTGGATTACCGGGATCTCAAGCGGTTCGTGTGGTGGCTGTACGGGGCCGGGATGCTCTCGCTTTTGGCGGTGCTGGCTTTTGGCGTCGTCGGTGGCGGCGCGCAGAGCTGGATAAACGTGGGGCCGTTGCAGGTGCAGCCCTCGGAGCTCGTAAAGCTGGTCACGGTGCTCGCGCTGGCCACCTACCTCTCACAGAATGCCGCGGGCAACCTGCGCGTGTTCCTGGGGAGCCTGGGGCTGGTCTGCTTGCCCACGCTCCTGATCCTTGCCCAGCCGGACCTCGGCACGGCGCTGGTGCTGGTGGCGGTGTTCGTGATCGTCGTGTTTACGGCCGGGGCGAGGCTGTGGCAGATGCTGGGGCTCGGCGCGGTCGGCGCGGGGATAGCCTACCTGTCGGTAAAGCTCGGGATACTCCGGGACTACCAGCTCTCACGCCTCACCTCGTTCGTGGACCCGGAGGCCTCACCGGGGGCGGTGGGCTATCAGGTATTACAGTCCCAGAACGCGATAGGCTCCGGCGGCATCACCGGTAAGGGCCTCGATGCCGCCACCCTCGCGAACCTGGGTTTTCTGCCCGAGGAGCAGACGGACTTTATCTTCGCCAACGTGGCCGAGAGGCTCGGGTTTATCGGAGGCGTCGTGGTGCTGGCGCTGTTCTTCGTCCTGATCTGGCGCATCCTGCGGGTCGCCGCCACGGCGCGTGACAGGTTCGGGGTGCTGGTGGCGGTGGGCATCGGCACGATATTCCTCTTCCACCTGGTGGTGAACGTCGGGATGACCATGGGCATCATGCCGGTTACGGGCATACCGTTGCCCTTCATAAGCTACGGCAGGAGCAGCCTTATCGTCAGCCTGATCTCACTCGGAATACTCCAGAGCATCGCCGCCCGGTCGAGCGTCGAGGAGGGCGGATAGCGTTTTATCCCGTGGGGCTGGTCGTATCGGAGGTTGCCGGTTATACTTACCCGTCGCAGAGCTTTATGGAGTTCTTTGTGCAGTTTCAGGCAGATTTAGAGAGTTTCGGGAGATACGATGTTCGCAGTTCTAAACACGGGCGGTAAACAGTACCGCGCCAGCGCGGAGGACGAGCTACTCGTGGACCGCATACCGGGTGAGGTCGGCGACTCCGTCGAGATGCCGGTGAGCTTCAAGGCCGACGGCGACGACTTCGACTTTGCCGGATCGCAAGCCAGGGTGGAAATCCTCGAACACCTGCGGGGCGAGAAGATCCACATCTACAAGTACCGCCCGAAGAAGACGTACAAGAAGAAGACCGGGCATCGCCAGGAGCTGACCCGGATCAAGGTCGTGGAGGTCTAGGATGGCTACCAAAAAAGGCGGAGGCTCGTCCAAGAACGGACGGGATACAGAAGGCAAGAGGCTCGGCGTAAAGAACTACGGCGGTCAGTGGGTCTCGGCTGGCTCCATAATCGTGCGCCAGCGGGGGACCCGGGTGCATCCTGGCCTCAACGTCGGCCGCGGGGGCGACGACACGTTGTTCGCCAAGACCGACGGCTACGTGAACTTCGGCAGCGCCCGGGGCCGCAGCGTCGTGAGCGTTACCTAGGAGGCTCCGGCCTGATACCACGCCGCACCGGACCCGGCGCCCCGGACCTTCTCGTGGTCCACCGCGGCTCCGGGCCGTCCCCAGGGAGTTCCTAGAGACTTTGCACTTCATCGACGAAGCACGTCTCACCGTGCGCGGCGGCCGGGGCGGCGACGGCTGTGTCTCCTTCAACCGCGAGAAGTTCAAGCCCCGGGGTGGGCCGGACGGTGGTCACGGCGGCGACGGCGGGTCTGTCGTGCTCCTGGCTACCGAGGACCTGTCTACCCTGGAGCCCCACGCTTTCCAGCATCTCGTAAAGGCGAAGCGCGGCCTGCACGGCTCGGGGGATAACCGGGCCGGGGAGCGGGGAGGTGACCATACCCTGGAGGTGCCGGTCGGCACCAGAGTGTACGAGGGTGAGCGTTTGATCTGCGACCTCTCCGAAGCCGGGGAGAGCTTCGTGGTGGCCCGGGGCA